>JAAUOQ010000323.1 GCA_012034795.1 Leptolyngbyaceae cyanobacterium CRU_2_3 | reverse complement strand
TTGGTAAGCATCCTGGTAAACGGTGAGGGGCCGATCGCAATAATGCCTGCTTAGTGCGATCCAAATCGGGCATACTAACAATCCGGGATTAGTCGCCGCGATCCAGAGGAACTCTACTTCTCCAGCTTCCAGCCCAGTAATGATTTCCCAAGCAGAGCGGCCTGGAAAGGCGGAAATTTGTCCGGCGGGCAAGCCCCAAAACTGCTCAACTTCAGCCCGATGTTGGGGGTTTTTGACCGAACGATAGCCTGGTAGGAGATTTGATAAGCCACCTGCCTCGCGTCCGCCCATTGCATTGGGCTGCCCGGTGAGGGAGAACGGGCCAGAGCCAGGCTTGCCAATTGTGCCGGTCATCAGGTGGAGGTTGATGATCGATCGCACCTTTGCCGTTCCCTCGCTGGACTGGTTGATGCCCATTGACCAGAGCGACAAAATTTGTTTGGCATCCCGCCAGTATTGCGCTGCCGTTTCTACTGCCTCTGGGCTAATGCCACAGAGATGAGCTACTTTGGTAGGCGGGTAATGGCTGAGCACTTCAGCATATTCTGTAAAGCCAGTCGTGCATTCGTCAATAAAAAGAGCATCGATCGCCTGCCACTTCAATAGCAGATGCCCAATGCCGTTCATCAAGTCAATATCTGTACCGGGTCGAATTGCCAGATGTAAGTCCGCCACTTCGGCCGTGGGGGTACAGCGCGGATCAACCACAATCATCTTGACATGGGGATTTTGTTTGTGGTGTTTGCGAAGACGATTAAAGACAATCGGATGGCATTCTGCTGTATTAGTGCCAATTAAAAAAGCGCAGTCAGTTTGTTCCAGATCATCATAGCAACAAGGTGGGCCATCAGAGCCAAAGCTTTGGAGATAGCCTGCTACTGCCGAAGACATGCACAAGCGCGAGTTAGCATCAAAGTTGTTGGTGCCTAAGCAGCCTTTGATTAATTTTGGGCCACATAGTAATCTTCAGTTTGAAATTGTCCTGATCCATAGACACAAAGCGCATCCGATCCTCTGGCTGTGCGAACGGTTTGAATATGATCCACAATCCGGTTCAGGGCTTCATCCCAACTCACCGCTCGAAAAGATTCTTCTAGAGATTCCCGCATCATCGGATGAAGTAATCGATCGATTTCTAGCGGTTCAGCCACTGTTGCCCCTTTGACACACACCATGCCCAAACTAGAAGGATGAGTTCGATCGCCCCGTACTTTCCATTTCTGACCCGTAGAATTTGATTTTTGCTGAGCAGATGCCCCTACTTCAACGGGTAGAACCTCCAAACCACAACCAACGCCACAGTAGGGGCAAAGAGTTTTTACAGGGGCAGTCATGGCACTTCTAAAAAGAATGAAAGGTCAAAGGTGAAAGACAGTGGGTAAAACCGGAGGGAAGTAAAGCAAAGAGCATCAGGGTTTACTCGTCATCATCATGGGCATAGCGACGATAGAGATAATCCAGGGCATAGTTGCGTAACTCATAGTAATGAGGGTCTTCCATCACCAATGTGCGGTTACGAGGACGATGAAAGGGAATATCGATAATTTCGCCAATTTTGGCAGCCGGGCCATTCGTCATCATGACAATGCGATCGGAGAGGAACAGGGCTTCATCGATGTCGTGGGTAATCATCAATACAGTACAGCGATTTCCTTGCCAAATCTTCAAAAGCTCTTCTTGCAATTCCTCTTTGGTGATGGCATCCAGCGCTCCAAAAGGTTCGTCCATAATCAGCACTTGTGGACGGATGGATAAAGCACGGGCGATCGCCACCCGCTGCTTCATGCCACCAGACAATTGAGCCGGGCGTTTCTGCGCCGACTCAGTTAAACCCACCATTCTAGATGTTCCCAAACTTGCGAGGCTCTCTCAGGCTTGCTTTTACCAGGGAATGCTGCTTTCACAGCCAGATCAACGTTTTCATAAGCGGTTTTCCAGGGCAGCAGGCAGTAGTTTTGAAATACCACCATGCGATCGGGACCAGGCTTCGTAATGAGACGACCCTCAACGCGGACTTCTCCCTGAGTGGGAGTGGAGAACCCAGACACCATGTTTAATAGGGTGGTTTTGCCACAGCCAGAGTGACCAATTAAACAAATAAACTCGCCTGCTTGAACATCAAGGTCAACTCCATCCAAAACTGTGAAAGGACCTCTCGGTGTTTCATAGACCTTAGAAACATTTTTGATGCTCAAAAAAGATTCAGTTGCGAGTTCAGGTTGAGATGGGCTTAGACCTTTACTGTCAAGGATTTGCATGGGTTGTGAGAGGTGGTAGGGATGGGCAAGCATGAGTCATTGAGATCAGAATCAGTGAGTTGAGAAATTGCCTGATCTTACCAGTTTCTGACCCTTCAATTCATGCAACTGTTGCAACAGGATTGGTAACAGGACTGGTAACAGGACTGGCAACAGGATTGTCCAACGCATCAAGAGCAATTTCTGTAATTTCGTAGTCGCGGCAGATATCAAAACTGTTGATGTAGCTAATGGGATCATCTAGGTCAAACATCACCCCGTCGAACAGGGCAAACGGTTGACGAGAAGGTTCGTTCTTAGGTAAGTTCAATTGTTCGACTGCCTGCCAATAAAGATCCAGACGGCGGACGCGCTCAATGACTTCTATCCAGTTTTTGGGGAAGGGCGCAATTCCCCAGCGCGCAAACTGTGTCAGAATCCATAAGGCTTCGCCGCGACTGGGGAAATTAGCATTATCGACATAGAACTGGTTGAATCGCAGCATCTGTTGGGGTGGCTGATCCGAGCCAAACTGGTAAGGGTCGATGAAGCCAGGACGAGTGAATACAGGGTCTGTGCCCAAATATTCAGGGCGGCAAAGTAGCGCTAAAACTTCTTCACGGTTACGGCGATCGTCGCAATATTCGCAAGCCTGAATTAGCGCTTTCACCAACGCAATATGTGTTTTGGGATATTTTTCTGACCAGTCTTCACGCAATCCCAACACTTTTCAGGATGCCCTGCCCACAGATCTAGATCAGTGCGGATCACAAAGCCAGTCCCTTCATGCACAGAATAGGAGTTCCAGGGTTCGCCTGAACAGTAACCATCAATATTCCCTGCTTTGAGATTGGCTGCCATTTGCGGTGGCGGAATCATTTTAAGGGTGACATCTCGATCTGGATCTATGCCTCCTGACGCCAACCAGTGCCGCAGCAACAAGTTGTGCATGGAGGTGGGATGAACGATGCCCAGCGTATAAGTTCTATCGGCAGTTTGAGCGAGGTTGGCTTTCAAGTCTGCCAGCGATCGCACCCCCTGGTCATAGAGGCGCTTACTCAAGGTAATGGCATTGCCATTGCGGCTCATGACCATCGCCGTAATCGTGGGCATGGGCAGTTTTCCTGCCGTACCCAGCGTTAACGCCAGGGGCATCCCTGCCACCATTTGGGCGGCATCCAGCCGATCGGAGGAGATGCCTTCTACGACAGCCTTCCAACTGGGTTCGCGGCTGAGGGTCACTTGCTCCAATCCATGCTTCTGGAAAAAGCCCTTTTCATGAGCCACAATCAACGGGGCGCAGTCAGTCAGTGGAATAAACCCAAGGTTCAGGTTGACTTTCTCCAGACCGTTGGAGGCAATTGCTACCGACGCCTTGGCCTTGACTCGCTTTGCCGATCGCTTCTGCTGATTGAGGAAGTAGACAATTTCATTCCGCAGTGCGTAGTAGCTGGGGTGGTTTACCACTTCTAGCCGCCGCCGAGGACGTGGAATCTCCACATCCAAAATTTGACCAATGTGGGCTTCAGGTCCAGTTGTGAGCATCACCACGCGATCGGATAGCAGCAGCGCTTCATCGACATCGTGGGTCACCATGACTGCCGTGACTTGATTTTCCTGGCAAATTTGCATCAACTTTTCTTGCATGTTGCCGCGTGTTAAGGCATCCAGTGCCCCAAAGGGTTCATCCAACAGCAGGAGTTTTGGACGCAGCGCTAAGCCACGAGCAATCGCCACCCGCTGCTTCATACCGCCGGATAGCTCGTGGGGAAATTTATCTGCTGCAGGGCGCAAGTTGACCAAATCAATATGGTGCTCAATAATCTCCTGTCGCTCCTGCTTAGAGAGATGCTTCATTGCCGCATTGACGGCCAGAGCAATGTTTTGCCGCACCGTTCGCCAAGGTAACAGCGAGTAGTTTTGGAAAATGACCATGCGATCGGGACCTGGGTCCATCACCTCTTTTCCTTCCAAAATCACCCCACCCGACGAGGCGCGATCGAGTCCAGCAATGATGTTGAGTAATGTAGATTTACCACAACCGGAGTGACCAATCAGCGATATAAACTCACCTTTGTGAATCTGTAAGTCAATATTTCGGATGGCTACATACTCCCCACCATTGGGAAGTGAGAAAATGCGATCGACGCGATCAACTTCGAGAAATGCAGGAGTAGGCATAAGAAAAAAGGAAGAGTGATGGGGGCTAGCGCACAGCTACAGGATCAATTAAGCTCAATCAGCATTAACGCAGGTATATCAGATGGAAAAATTAAAGAAGGTAAAGAGAAGTACCAAGAAGATGAAATTTCACTAATTTAAGATAGATATTAAGATTTCATCTCTTCTTGTTTCTCGCTACCTCTGCTCACCTGGAGCAACTAGACGGCCGACCCAAGCAACGATCTTGTCCAGCAGCAACCCGACTAAGCCCACGACCAGAATGGCGAGGATAATTTGACTGGTGCTGTTATCATTACCTGCATTGTAGGCATCCCAAATAAAGAACCCGATCCCGCCGTCTGCCTTCAACATTTCAGCCGCTACAATAGCTAACCAAGATAGACCAATTCCAATCCGCAAACCAGAAAACACATAGGGTACTGTAGCGGGCACCAAAATGCTCAGGACATATTCGGGTAATGATAGTTGTAAAACGCGCGCCACATTTTTATAGTCACTGGGAATCTGCTGTACGCCCATGGCCGTGTTAATAATGATCGGCCACACCGCAGTAATAAAAATCACGTAAATAGCAGCGCGATCATTATTTTGGAAAAACAGCAGAGCCAAAGGCATCCACGCTAGCGGAGGAACTGTTCTCAAGACTTGAATAATGGGGTCAAGCCCCTGGCGAACAAAAAGTCACCCCTCCTACCACTGCACCCACACTGACACCGACGATCGCTGCGATCGCATAACCAGACAACACCCGTTGCAGACTAATCAAAATTCGCCACCCCAGACCTTTGTCTGTGCCACCATTATCAAAAAAACGGATTCGTCAGATAGGGATCAAAGGTTTGGGCAATGACTTTGATAGGGCCGGGCAATGCTGACTCGTCGCTGAGGCACAGCAATTGCCATATTCCTAGCGCC
>JAAUOQ010000322.1 GCA_012034795.1 Leptolyngbyaceae cyanobacterium CRU_2_3 | reverse complement strand
GGACTCAAAGTCCCTCTCTTTTTGGGAGAGGGATTTAGGGTGAGGGCAGATTGGTATGTGAACGTACACCTCAGTCCACTAGCTAGATTTCGCCGAAATAGGCTGAAGGAAATCAGCAATTCAACCCTTGTAATAAACCTCTACTTTGTTCAGTATTTTTTGATACAATATTTTGTACGGGTTATTACGTAAAACAGCAGGGTGAGCCTCTTCAAGAGAAGTGTGGGAATACTGATCTTATCCTGGTGCAGAAAGGTTTGAATCTGATCAGGAAGCAGTTTCAGAACTCCTGGTAAAGTTGCGATCGCTATGAAAATTGCTCACAAACTCGTTGGAAGCTTTATTGGTGTTTCTCTGCTAACAGGTTTCATTGGTGCAATAGCGATCGCTCAAAGCCAAAAAATTGCTGAATTCTGGCAATCTCAGAAACGGAACATGTGGCTCAGGTTCTGGCCACTTCGATCATTCTTATCGCACAGGACAAGCAAAAGTCCATTGCAATTGAACCTTCAGCCCAATTACAAAATTTTGCCAATCTGCTGCATGACTTGCAAAAGCGCGACATTGTCGTAGTCAATCGACAAAAGCTGATTTTGGCAGATCGCTGTCCCTGAAAATGTGGGCACCCTCTTTGAGCATGACCAGGGAAACGAAGTTCAACAGACTATGAAAGATGGACAATCCAGAACTTTTCTGGAAAAGAGTGTTGATTACCCTCAAGGGATTAAACTCATTGTCATTCCTTTAAAGAATAGCCTAGAGAAAACTGAGGGCGCGATCATTCTAGAGTATTCGTCGTTATACGATGAAGCGATCGCCCATGCCAGACCTACCCTGATTTTGATTGGCATGACCAGTCTGGGGTGTGTTGCGCTAGCATTATTTATGGGCTTGCGAATTTCCAGCAGCATTGCCAAATCGCTCCAATCATTGACAGATGTGGCCCAGCAAGTTACGCAAGCAGATAATTTTGATTTACAAGCCCCCATCCATAACAACGATGAAACGGGTACTCTGGCAACTGCCTTCAATCATCTGATGCAACGGGTGAAAGTATTGCTGAGCGAAAAAGAGCAGCGCTCCGAAGAACTCCAGCAAGCCTTAAATCAGCTTCACATAACTCAACTGCAATTGGTACAAACTGAAAAAATGTCCGGTCTGGGGCAAGTAGTTGCTGGAGTTGCCCATGAAATCAACAATCCTGTGAACTTCATTCATGGCAATGTCACTCATATCGATCGCTATGTCCAAGATTTAATCAAAGTGATCCAGGAATATCAAATTCACTATCCCAATCCGCCGCAAATCCTTCAGGCAATTTTAGATGACATAGAACTCGACTTTCTCCAGGAAGATCTGGCTAAACTGCTTCAGTCCATGAAGGTTGGCACTTCTCGGATTCAGCAAATTGTCTTGTCCCTCCGTAGCTTTTCCCGACTGGATGAAGCCCAATTTAAATCTGTTGATCTCCATGAAGGCATCGATAACACCCTGCTAATTTTGCACCATCGTCTCAAAGCAAAACTAGAAACTCCTGCTATTGAAGTGATCAAGGACTACGGCGACATCCCCCTGGTAGAGTGCTATCCCGGACAACTCAACCAAGTATTTATGAATGTGTTGTCCAATGCAATTGATTCTTTAGAAGAAACGACTCGACAACGAACCCCAAAAAATCCACAAACACAGACACAAACCCTCTGGATTTCGACTCAGTTGATGACTAATCAGCAGGTGCGGATCACGATTGCCGACAATGGTTCAGGAATACCCAAAATGGTGCAATCGCGGATTTTTGATCCTTTCTTCACGACCAAACCCGTTGGCAAAGGTACAGGCTTGGGTCTGTCCATTAGCTACCAAATTGTGGTCGAAAAACACAAAGGCAAAATGTGGTGCAATTCCACAGAGGACGAAGGAACGAAGTTTATGATCGAGATTCCCATCTACCAGCCTGAACCTAAGCCCAGTTGAAAAAAATATCCACTTAAACGAAAAGAGCGATCGGCTTGATAGAAAAGCGATCGCTCTTTGAAATATTGAATTTGACCCTTGAACTCGATAGGGCGTGATAGATTCACGCCCTTATACAGGCTCAGCTTAGTGGTTCAGCTTAGTAGTCGAAGTCGCCGCCCATGCCAGCACCAGCACCCGCCGGAGCACCTTCCTTCGGTTCGGGTTTGTCAACCACAATGCATTCGGTGGTTAGTACCATGCCAGCAATTGAGGCTGCGTTTTGCAGAGCCGAGCGGGTAACTTTGGCAGGATCAACAATGCCCGCCTCAAACATGTCTACAAACTCGTCGGTTGCAGCATTGTAGCCTACGTTAAAGTCTTTTTCCTTGACTCGTTCTGCAATCACGGCACCATTTTGACCCGCATTTTCCGCAATTCGCTTCAGAGGAGCCGCGAGCGCACGAGCCACGATCAGAGCACCCACCAACTCTTCATTACTGAGGTTGCTCTTGGCCCATTTTTCCAGACCAGGAGAGAGGTGAGCTAAGGTGGTGCCGCCACCTGGGACAATACCTTCTTCAACCGCAGCCTTGGTTGCGTTGATTGCATCTTCCAAGCGCAGCTTGCGATCTTTCATTTCAGTTTCGGTTGCAGCACCCACTTTCACGACTGCCACCCCACCAGAAAGCTTAGCCAAACGCTCTTGCAGCTTTTCCTTGTCGTAGGAAGACTCAGTTTCTTCCATTTGGCGACGGATTTGCTCACAACGTCCCTTCACGGCCGCTTCGTTGCCTTCTGCCACAATTGTGGTGGTGTCTTTAGTGATGGTGAGACGACGAGCGCGGCCCAGCATGTCTAGCTTGACGTTGTCCAGCTTCAGACCGGCATCTTCGGTGATCACTTGACCCCCTGTTAAGACGGCAATGTCTTCTAGCATGGCCTTCCGGCGATCGCCAAAACCGGGAGCTTTCACAGCCGCCACATTGAGTACGCCACGTAGACGGTTGACCACCAGAGTAGCTAGAGCTTCTTTCTCAATGTCTTCTGCCAGAATTAGCAGAGGACGACCGGAACGAGCCACTTGCTCTAGGACAGGAACCAGGTCTTGCACCAGAGTGATTTTCTTGTCAGTGAGCAGGATGTAAGGTTCATCCAAAACCGCTTCCATCCGCTCTGTGTCAGTCGCGAAGTAGGGCGAGATATAGCCCTTATCAAAGCGCATCCCTTCGGTGACTTCCAGTTCAGTCACCATTGACTTACCTTCTTCTAAGGAGATGACGCCCTCGCGGCCGACTTTCTCCATCGCTTCAGCAATCATGGCACCGACTTCTTCATCGTTGCCTGCGGAGATCGATCCTACTTGAGCGATCGCCTTAGAATCTTCAACGGGACGAGCATGCTTGGCAATTTCATCCACCAAGAATGCGGTTGCTTTATCAACACCGCGCTTTAGGGAGATGGCGTTTGATCCGGCTGCCACGTTACGCAGACCTTCTTTAACGATTGCATGAGCCAGAACCGTTGCAGTCGTTGTCCCATCACCAGCAGCATCATTAGTTTTAGAAGCAGCCTGACGAATCAGTGCCACACCCGTATTTTCAATGTGATCTTCTAGCTCGATTTCCTTGGCAATTGTCACCCCATCGTTGACGATTTGGGGTGCACCAAATTTCTTCTCCAGAACCACGTTGCGACCTTTAGGTCCTAGTGTGACTGCAACGGCTTCTGCCAAAATATCAATGCCTCTTTCTAAGGCCCGACGAGCGTTTTCGTTGTAAATAATGCGCTTAGCCATAGTTTCCTTGTAAGGTGACTTAGTGTTGAGTTCTCTGATTTGACTTCTAGTAATCATCAGCAAGAGGTTGCGCGCTAAGAACTACAGCCAGGCTCAAGCAGTTGCGATCCTTAGCCCTCAGCGCTCAACTATTTACTATCCAACAATCGCCAAAATGTCTTTTTCAGAGAGTAGAACGTACTCTTCGGTTCCAAGCTTGATGTCTGTACCGGCATATTTGGAGTAGAGAACTTTGTCTCCCACTTTGACTTCCAAATCTTGACGAGTCCCATCTTCGCTGCGCTTACCAGGACCGACTGCGGCAATTTCGCCCACTTGGGGCTTTTCTTTTGCGGTTTCAGGCAAGAAGATGCCACCTGCGGTCTTTTCTTCAGATGCGCTGACTTTGATGAACACGCGATCGCCAAAGGCTTCACGGTAGAAACGCTTAAAGTTACTGCTGCCATATCTAAACTCTCCAGAACAATCGGACTAAGTCAAACTACTTTCCAACAGAAATCCAGCCCCTCGCCGGAACTGGTAAATCCTCTGCGAACCTCAGAAATCCTTGGGTTCAGAGTTGTGGTTAGCACTCTCAACCTCTGAGTGCTAATTTAGCGGACAGAAGGGACTGATTGCAACTCCTCTATCCTGCTCTAGAAGTACGGGTTTCCGAACTGCAATAGTTCTGAAGGGCACACCGGCCGAACCCCATCATACTTCTGCCTCAGAGAAGATGGCGTTTCGGGTTGCCTTGACAGATCAGGTTGCCTTGACAGATTCAGTCGATCTAGCCTGCATTTCCCGCTTCAGCGATCGCCAGCGCTTGCTTAAGCCGCAGTAGGTCAATCTGATGTTGATTCAGCAAGAGCCAGGATTGCACCAAATCAGGACCATGCATATCCCCCGTGAGCGCAGCCCGCAGCGATCGCATCACTACCCCTTTTTGACGCTTGCAGCTTTAACGCCTGCCTGAATCACTTCTTGAACATTGGCTTCTGTCACAGTGGAAATGCCTTCCAGCGCAGCAATGATCCCCTTAAGTGCAGCGGCAACATTATCTTGTTTAAGCTGAGTTGCAGCTTCGTCGGTAAAGCCAACATCAGCAACAAATAAGTATTTGCTCATAGCCACAGCATCGTCCAGACGTACCAAGCTAGGGGCAAGCAAGGCAGTCAACTGCTCTAGCCAAGCCCGGTCGCTCTCCGCAAACTCATACCCTGCCCCTTGCCAGTAAGGCGTCAGCAAATCCGTGAGTCGGTCGATCGGCATGGCATGTAAGTATTGGCTATTAATCCAATTCAGCTTGTCCCAATCAAACTTGGCTCCGGCTTTGTTGACCCGTTCAAACCCAAATTTTTGAGCCGCTTCTTCGATCGAAAAAAGCTCTGCCATACCTTCTGGCGGCGACCAGCCCAGCAGGGTCATGTAGTTGGCGATCGCCTCTGCCGTGTAGCCCATCTGCTGAAAGTCTGAGATGGAAGTCACACCATCTCGCTTGGAGAGCTTAGCACCTGCTTGGTTCAAGATCAGTGGTGTATGTCCAAACTCTGGGATAGGTGCGCCCAATGCCTCATAGAGCAAAATTTGCTTGGGTGTGTTGCCAAT
>JAAUOQ010000321.1 GCA_012034795.1 Leptolyngbyaceae cyanobacterium CRU_2_3 | reverse complement strand
CAAATTTCGGGCATCAGGAACGCTTTAAGCCGTTGAGCCGCCGCTGCTAAAAAGCGATCGCCCAGCAAACTCCCTAAGCTACTATTGATCAGCTTGAACTGATCAAAATCCAGCCACAAAACTGCGAAAGCAGTGCTAGGGAACTTCTGAGCATCCACAATTGCTCGCTGCAAGCGGTGCAGGAAACCTGCTCGATTGAGCAACTCTGTCAGAGGATCATAAAATGCAGTGCGGTGTAAGGCGGCTTCGGTTTTGCGCCGTTCAGTCATATCCACCTGAGAACCCACGATGCGCTCAACCTTGCCTCTGCGATTGCAAACTGCTAGACCTTGTGCCTGCATCCAACGGTAGGAGCCATCGCGATGTAATAGCCGATATTCACACCCAAAGCGCGGGGTTAAACCTTGACGATAGTCAGTAATTGCTCGCTTGACTGCCTCTACATCCAGCGGATGAATGCGACTAAACCACTCATTAGCGTGGTCGCTCAACTCTTGTTCGCCGTAACCCAGCATGGCCTTCCATGGAGGGGAAAATTCTACGCGATCGCTCTGCAAATCCCAATTCCACAAGCCTTCGGTTATACCGCGCACGGTTAGAGCATAGCGAGCCTCGCTTTGGCACAAGAGTTTATAAGTCCGGACAGACTCAGCCAATGCTACCGAACCACCACATAGCCCAAATAACAACATCGGGGTTACGACTGGAATCCAATATCCTTCTTGCCAAAGTATCCAACTCAGCACACCCCAACCCAGACACAATGACATCCAGGTCATGAACTGATAGCGGAAACGCCATTGAGGTAACCAAGCGCTTAAACCTAATCCTAGAAGAAGGAGCAGGAGCCACAACCATTTTTGAAGCTCTGGGTCAGGAATAGAATGATCGGTGTGTCGTAGGGCAACGCAGACTAACGATTCTAAGATTTGACAAGCGCTAAATTGCGTGAAACTCACCACAAGTAGGGTCGCTAGAACTGCCGGCAGAAATTGCCACCAATACTTTGAAGTCAATCGTTTAATACTAAAATTGGAGCGCTGCGATTGCTCTGGAAGAAACTGGGTGATCATGCTTCGGACTTACTTTTCTGAAGATGGAATGGCTAACTTAAATGGTGTAGATGCCCATTTCCAGAAACGATGAGACAACTAGGATGAACGCTCTTGTTGGCTTTACTTGTGGCCCGCTAGATTTCTAGACCAGCAGAAATTACTGAACCTCAAGGCGGAGTACTCTCAAAACTAGCCTTGGGCGAGCCAAGCTGCAAATTATAAATTTTTTAGGATTGGGGGCGGGGAAAGAAGTTTCAAGAGGGAAAAACTCCTAATTCCTCTTCAAAATTTATTTTTTGACTAGCCTTTGAAGTTGCCTAATGAGACTGGACGGCATTTTGTAAACCCGTAGAGTCTATAGCTTGGTTCATCGCTCAGCGGTAGATGAGGATAAAGAAATGAAGCAGTATACAGAGCCACTGCCGTTATTTGGGTGGGGGCGATCGCAAGTTTTGGGGGGAACTCCCAAAAATTACCTAGGACTATCTTGACACCATGTTACCTGTAGTAACAAATAGATCCCTAGATCCGCCTGCTAATATTCTTCTCAATCGTACAGCCGCAAATTTGATCTCCAACCCTTACATCTTGTCACCTTGTGCTCTATGGCATCTCAGTCTTTTTCCTTTTCTCACAATCAACTCACTGAATTAACCTCGATCGCCTTAGCCCAGCAAATTAAGCATCAGGATATTTTGACGCCGCTGAGTGAAGCTGCGATCGCCACAGCCTATGTACACCATGCAACCCAGGTGTATGGAACAACCCCGGCACATCAAAAGATCAACCCAGTCCACCCGCCAATGCTGCTCTTGCATGGGTTCGATAGTTCTGTGTTTGAGTTTCGGCGGCTCTTGCCTTTATTAGCCCAGCAAGATCTTTGGGCCCAAGATATTTGGGCGATCGATTTACTAGGGTTTGGCTTTACAGCCCGATCGCTGCAATTTCCCATCACACCCCTCACCATCAAAACGCATTTATATTGCGTCTGGAAAACTTTAATTGCTCAGCCTGTGGTGTTGATCGGAGCATCAATGGGGGGTGCCGCCGCCCTTGACTTTGCCCTCAGCTACCCTGAAGCAGTTAAACAACTCGTGTTGATTGACAGTGCTGGGTTCAGTGTGGGTTTACCCATGGGCAGGCTGATCGTCCAACCTTTGGGGAATTGGGCAACAGCATTTTTACGCAGCCTCAAAGTGCGGCAGAGTATTAGCCTTAAAGCTTACTATGATCCTAGCTTGGCCTCAGCCGATGCTCTACTATGTGCCACCCTTCATTTAGCACAACCCAACTGGCAGCAAGCCTTGATTTCTTTTACCCAAAGTGGTGGCTATCGATCTTTTAAAGCCAGGCTGAGAGAAATTCAGATGCCAACCCTAATTTTGTGGGGAGAAGACGATCGTATTCTCGGTACAAAAGATGCTAAACAGTTTCATCAAGCCATTCCCCACAGTCATCTGATTTGGATTCCGCAGTGCGGTCATGTTCCTCATCTGGAGCAGCCACAACTGACTGCGGCTCATATCTTGGAGTTTATCCAGCGAGTTTATCCAGCGAGTTTATCCAGCGCGGGATAGCCCCCAGAACCCCTCACATTGATACTTGATGCTCACGTTGATACTTGATGATATTTGCATTTACCCCAGAGATAATTTGCTTCAAGGAGAAATTTTGTGCCGCGATCGCCTACTCCCGCAGAAACCTCGATTCACTCAAAAACCTCTACAGATTCAAAAATTCCTAAAATTTTAGTCGTTTTCAATGGCAAAGGGGGAGTAGGCAAAACGACGACTGCTATTAACCTGGCAGCAGGATTTGCCGAAAATGAGCCAGTGTTACTAGTAGATGCAGATCCGCAAGGTTCTGCCACTTGGTGGATCGATCGCAGTCAAAATCGCATGGGTTTTGATCTAGTCAAGGAAACTGATCCAGTCCTGCTAAACCATCTGCGGCAAATTCATGATTACAGCCTCATTGTTGTTGATACACCGCCTGCTTTGGGTTCCAGTGCTCTTGCGGCAGTGCTTCCAGCGGCGGACTATCTACTTTTGCCCAGTCCACCCGCTCCGATGGATCTGTCAGCGCTAATTGAAACTGTTAAGCGAATCATTATTCCGTTTGGTGTGACACATCGGGTGCTGCTAACTCGTGTTGATCCGCGCAGCTTAGGAGAAGCGATAGAAGCACAGAAAACGTTGCTAGAAGTAGGAATTCCAGTTTGTCAAGCCTTCATCCGAACTTACAAAGCTCACGAGCGGGCTGCCCTGGAGGGAACCTCGATTTTGCAGTGGCGTGGGAAAAATAAAAAAGAAGCTGAAGCAGATTATCGTCGGGTAGTAGAAGAAATCCAGCAAGACTGGCAGACAATAGAAGAAGGTGAAGCAAAACAGAGTGAAGATTGCTTTTAGAAATTTTTTAGCGTGAACCACCACAGGATGGAAGGGATCAATGGCCAGAAAACGGTTGTCGGACTTATTACGGGAAGAAGCACAAAAGCCTTCAGATCTGGGAGATGCAGTAGAAAAAGACTTAGCACCAGCCTCTGACCAACCGAGCGAAGCAGAATCTGCTGCTACTCCAAACAACCGTCGCAATAGCCCGACCAAAGCAGAGCTAGAAGCGGCGATCGCGACCTGCAATCGGCTTCAGAAACCGAGCGACAAGCAGCTCAACATCAACAAAGCGATGCACAGCGAGAGATTACTAAACTGCAAGCTGAGTTGCAAACTCAGGCTGAGCTCATGCAAACCCTCAAAACAGAGGCGCAGCAAATTCAGCAACTCAAGGCTGAGTTGATAGAAGCCAGGAAAGTGATCTTGCAACTATCAGAAGCCAATCAACAACTGCAAGCGACGTTTCCATCTAAACCTCAACCCGCCCAGCCTTTGGCCAAATCTCAAATTGCACCCAAACCACTACCCTCAGCGCCTGAACCTGGTTTGGACAAATCTCAAACTCCGGCTCAAGTTGCTCCTGCAGGCATTGTGCCCATGCCAGGGCGCGACCTGCCCAAACACGAGCTTGCCCTCCGAAAAGTTTTGGCTCATCCGACTCAGCCTGGCGTCCTTCCTAACATGCCTTCCGAAAAAGATAACAAACTGGGTGAGGTAGAGATTGGCTGGATGGATTAGGCAAGGCTAGACGTTAAAAATGTTGAGAAACATTGAGGAATCAGTAGCCGTCGCTGATTCGCGAGGGTGTATCTCTTAACAAAACGATTAAGATAGATGAAGTAAAGCTTGGTCAACCCAAAAATAACTTCATGACCTTTACCTTAACTCAGTCTGTTGCTGCTCGCCTCAATGCGCCTACTCTTCATCGTTTGCCGAATGGATTAACGATCGTAGCTGAACAAATGCCAGTTGAGGCAGTCAATCTCAGCCTATGGCTTGGGGTAGGTTCTTCTGTAGAAACAGAAGAAATCAACGGCATGGCTCATTTTTTAGAGCACATGATTTTTAAGGGTACAGCTCGGTTGAAAAGTGGTGAATTTGAGCAGTTGATCGAACAACGTGGCGCAGTAACTAATGCGGCTACCAGCCAAGACTACACCCATTACTACATCACAACAGCACCGAAAGATTTCGCTGAGTTAGCCCCTCATCAGATTGAAGTTGTTCTCAATGCTGCTATTCCCGATGATGCGTTTGAGCGGGAGCGGTTTGTCGTACTAGAAGAGATTCGTCGGTCAGAAGATAATCCCCGACGGAGAACCTTTTATCGCTCTATGGAAGCCGCTTTCGATCGCCTTCCCTATCGCCGTCCTGTCTTGGGCCCTGCCTCAATCATTGAAAACCTAAAGCCCCAGCAAATGCGGGATTTTCATGATACTTGGTATCGACCTCAGTCCATCACCGCCGCAGTGGTTGGCAATTTGCCAGTCGAACAGCTAATTGAGATTGTTTCCGATGGGTTTGCAGTAGCCCAGCAGGGTTTACGAGTTCCAGAACACTATACCTCTGAACTACCAGACTTTAGCCCCGAAGTTGCTTTTACTGACATTACTCGTCATGAACACATTGATGACAGCCTACAACAAGCTCGATTAGTCATGATGTGGCGAGTGCCAGGGATGGCAGACTTAAGCCGAACTTACGCTTTGGATATGCTGTCCTCGGTCTTGGCGCGAGGAAGAACCGCCCGATTAATTCGTGATTTACGAGAAGAACGCGGTTTGGTTTCTGCGATTTCTGTCAGCAACATGACTTATACGCATCAAGGCTTGTTCTATATCAATGCCCAATTACCTGCTGAGAATTTTGGCGGCGGTGGAGGCAGCGATCGCCCACC
>JAAUOQ010000320.1 GCA_012034795.1 Leptolyngbyaceae cyanobacterium CRU_2_3 | reverse complement strand
CCCACGACGATAGGCCGGACGGAAGGTGCTACCCCATTGCACTAAACAATGGGCCTCGTCTAAAATCAGCCCGTTGATCTGTAAGTCTGGATGGCTTAACTGTTGCCAAACCGCAGTGCTCAGAAGGGTTTCGGGTGAAAGATAGAGCAGGCGCAGTTTTTGTTGTTCGATCGCCCGCAGGGTCTGTTTGCGCTGGGAAGCAGGCAGTTCGCTATGCAGCAAAGCAGCGGGCAGTTGGCGTTGTTTTAGCTCCTGCACTTGATTTTCCATCAGGGCAACTAGGGGCGAAACCACGAGCGTTAGCCCCTTGCCGAGTAGGGCAGGTAATTGAAAGCAGATGGATTTGCCACCCCCTGTCGGCATGACGACGATCGCATCTCGCTGAGCTAGCAGGGTCTGAACAATTTCCCCTTGAGGCGGTCGAAAAATCACGATATCCCCAAATTTTTTGAAAGCGATCGCGAACTACATCCCAGCTAGGATTTTCATGGGTTGGAAGGAGTGGCTGCATCCCTGGTTCATTGCCAAGCAACTCAATTGAGAATGCCCAGACTAGAGTGTTTGATCACGGCAAGCGGGACGGAGACTTGTAGGGTAGGGAGTGATGGGGAGTGGAGGTGCCAGATCAGAAAATCAGATCAGGGGGTAGGAAATGATGCAGATTTTTGCTTGGTTTCGTAAAACCGGGAAGCCAGAAAGCCCAAGCTATAAAGCAGCGCTGCGTCACTGCCGATCCCAACCGCCATGCCAATGCCGGGTAATAACTCCACAATGCTTAGCCCGGTTTTGAGGATACCCGATCCGGTAGTAGACAACCCCCAGATGGCCAGCACTTCGCCCCGACGGGTTGAGTCATGGGGTGGAAAGCCATAGATTGCTGCAATCCGGTAGATCATTTCTGCTTGCAGAGCGGCGATCGCTCCCAGATCAACGGCAAACAAGGCCAATGCTAGGGGCGGAATGAAGTTTGTCGCCAGCCCAATTCCCGCAGCTTTCCAAGTTGTCTCGGTAATGATGCGTTGCGCGAGTTGATGATCACTCTCTAAGGGATAGGTCTGCCGCAGCACTGCTACCTGCCGCTCTACCTCATCCACGTTAACTTGACCCAATGCTGCCATTAACCAGCTAATCCCTGGAACTTTTGTGGCAAATTTAACCAGTGGATTTTCTGCGATCGGCATTACTACCATGCCAATGGTCTCTGTGCCCTGCTCTATGACCTGATACATTTTGTCTGCGATAGCTTGAGCCGTATGAATGGCAGCAGCAGTGACTTGATAGAGTGGCTCCTGGATTGGGTCTGTGGGGGCAGCGTTTCGTGAACGGTTTTGTGAATCGTTGGAATTTGGGGATGTCATTGCCTTAGACTATCTGGAGAAAAAATTGTCTGGATAAAAAATTGTCTGGGAAAAAATTAGGGTGGAATTAGGTTCTGTCTGAGGGAACCTGTCTAGGAAGAATCGGTCTGGGAAGAATGGAGCCACCCATAACTCTACAAAAAGCCACCTTAATGTTCTCTATCTTTGGTAGCAAGCTTTTGGTAACAATCTTTTGATAGGAAGACCAATCGGTCATATCTCAGATTTTACGGTAAGACAAATCCTGGGTAGCTGGTAGGCAGCTTTCATTGAACCCACGTTAAGATTGGGCAAAGTGCATCTATCGCAACGACGAATTGGCTGAATTCTAGCTGGATCTTACTAGTGTCTTTTGCTGAACTGCGATATGGATTGCCATGAATCATTGGTTGACTTTTGGAAGCTTTATTAAATTTTTTCAGGGCAGCGGTTGTTTAGTTGCGATCGCCCTACTGCTCTCAAGTTGCAACGTTGCAGCAAAAACTGCCGTAGCTCCTCCTGTTGTCCTGCCCACTGGGGTTGCGGTGGCCAATCAAGAGATCATTCAGCAAAGTTGGCAAGCCTATCGACAGCGCTTTATTCAGAGCGATGGGCGTGTGATTGATCGGGAAGCTGATAATCGTACGACCTCAGAAGGACAAGCCTATGCCTTGCTGCGATCTGTGCTGATGGACGATCGCGATACATTTGAGCGAGTACTAAACTGGAGCGAGAATAACCTACAGCGCAAGCAACCCGATGGTAGCCGTCGGGATCGCCTCTGGCTCTGGAAGTGGGGACTGAATGAGCAGGGAGTTTGGGGAGCGATCGACACCAACTTTGCCAGCGATGGTGATATGGATGCGATGACCGCTTTGATTCTGGCATCCCGACGGTGGAGCCGACCGGACTATCTAGACTTAGCCCGGAGTAAGCTGCAAGATCTATGGACTTTATCAACGATCGAAGGCAGTCAGCAGCAGCGTTACTTTTTACCAGGAGCCAAAGAAGTCTTCCAGCCCCAACCTGGCCGCGTTTATCTCAATCCTTCTTATTTTGCGCCCTATGCGTTTCGGCTATTTGCTCAGGTTGATCCCAGCCATAATTGGATGGCGTTGGTAGATAGCAGCTACCAAGTGCTAGATCAATCGGCACAGTTGTCGGCTGTGGGGTTGCCAAGCGATTGGATTGTTTTAGACACTGCTTCGGGAGCAGTGCAGCCAAGTCAAGATGCCAAGCTGCAAAGTATCTATGGGTTTGATGCCTATCGCGTCTGGATGGCGAGTGGGACTGGATGCCGCCTTATTTGCAGAACCGCGTGCCCAGAAATATTTACGGAACTTGCAGCCTCTGCAAGAGAAGTGGCAATTACAAAAAGTTATTCCTGCCCAACTTGACTTGATGGGAAGGGCGATCGTCACCTACGAAGCTACGGCACAGTATGCCATGCTCTATGCCGCTTTCAACCAAACCAATCCCACCACGGCTGAGCAAATCCGCCAACAAAAGCTGCTACCGGCCTACAAAGATGGCTTTTGGGACAGTGATATCGCTTACTACAGCCAAAACCTGGCCTGGTTTGGGTTATTTCCCCCAGATGTGGTGGCTGAATGGCTGCATCCTTGAGGGTTGAATTTGTGAGGGTTGAATTTGTGAGGGTTGCATCTAGGTGGGTTGAAGGCTTAAACGATCAACCTTCAGAATTTTATAATTTTTTGTCTCTAGCAGGGTCTTCAGACCGAGGCAGAATTTGAGCCGAGGTGAGTGGGGTGGGCACGTTTTCAGTATTGGGCAGCGATCGAATCCGGTTCAATTGGTTGAGGGCCCATTGGGCAGTATCCTGAACTTCTGGATCGGAGTCGCTGGCAGCATATTGCAAAAGCTGGCTCATTTGAGCCACGACCTCACAGAGGCGAGTCATGTCTCGGATAGCGTTTTTACGCACGTCAGGGCTTTCATCTTGAATAGACATCATCAATGCCCGGTTCATGGGTTTCAGCGATCGCACACCAATTTCTGAAACGGCTGCCAAGATTAGGCTGCGCTGAACAGAGTCAGAATCCATTAATAAATCGACCAAGGGCTGAATAGCACGAGAATCACCACGCTGTCCCAATTGCCAAATAGCTTTGTGGCGATCGCTCGGATTTAGATTGACCAAGTCTGAAATCAACGTCTCAACCATATCAACTTTGGCGAGTCGGGTGGTTTCAGCCATAGAAGTTGAGGGCGATTGGGCGATTGGTGCCTCATGGAGACCCTGTGGTTCAAGTGTTGGGGCGGCAATATTAGGGGCTGAAGCAGGCTGGGCGGCAGGTGAGTCCATTTCTGCTGCGAAAGATTCTTTTTCTAGAGGGGTGAATGATAGCCTCTCAGCAGACTGATCCGATGAATCTGCCTCAGCTTGATTTTCCTCAGCTTGATTTTCCTCAGCTTGATTTTCCTCAACCTGGCGCTTACGGTAAACCGTGTGGCTGACGAGCATTAAAGCAACAATCACGGCACCACTTATTAGGGGGATAGTGAAAGCGCCTGACGTGGAAGTTGGATTCTTGGCTTCGTCTGGGTTGGCAGGCTTTTCAGGAATAGTTGCCCTGGGGCTAGCACTAGGAATTTCTGGTGTAGTTTGGGTGGTGGGTTTGGCTTGTCCTGTGGGTGTAGTTTGGCTCGTGGGCTTAGCTTGGGTGATGGGTTTAGCTTGTCCCGTGGGTGTAGCTTGGTTTGTTGACTGATCAACAGCACGATTGACTGATTCGATCGCCACAGAGTTCAACGATAAACCCTGCCCTGATACCCGACTTGTTGCCAGACTAGGCACAAAACTCAGGCAAGTGACACAGGTGGCAAGTAAGAGCCTGGAATGATGAAACATGGTCAAAACTACAGAGGCTAGAGGGTATGTTTCCTGTCTTAATGCTTAGGAGAATCAACCCAGTTCCATCCTAGCGGCTATCTAGCTAGATACTTCGGTTTCTGCTTCCACCCTAACTACTTGGGCCGTCGGTAGCTCGATAGAGCTTGCCTGTCTAAACTTTTCTAGTAGCTGGTCGCGTTGGTTAATCAAATAAATGCTGATCAACGTCAGGCTGACCCCAATCCACTGTAAAGGGTTAAGTACTTCACCCAAGTACAAATTGCCAAACAGTAGGGCAAATACGGGCGTTAAGAAAGTAAGAGAACTAAAGCTCGTGAGATTGCCAGTGGTGGCAAAGAAGAAGAAAAGACCATAGGCGATCGCACTGCCAAAAATCGTGGAATATGCCAAAGCCATCCAATCGGACTGGGTCAGATTAACCCACTGCTCGAGACTCCCAGAGTGCCGAACCTGCAAACAGTGGGATGCCGCCAATTATCATATGCCATCCAGTTGCTGCAACTGGGTCAGCATGGCGACAGACATATCGCACCATCACTGTCCCGATCGCCATAGACAGAGCCGCCATCAACATTAGCCATTCGCCACTTTGAAACAACTGTCCCAGCAAATTTGTGCCGACCTCGCTAGTTATTTGGATATCGCCATGCAGCAGCCTAAAAATCCAGTCTTGGGGTAACCCTAGTAAGCTAATGCCAGCTACCCCAAAGCCCAATCCCAACCAGCCCCACAGCCCAATTTGTTCGGCAAACAGAATTCGGGACATCAGCGCCACTGCAAGGGGCTGAGAATCGATCATGACTGAACCCAGTCCTGCTCCTGTCCTGGCTAGTCCCTCTGCCAAAAAGCCTTGAAATAAGGTGCCATCGACTAGCCCAAACAAAGAAATCCAGAGCCATGCTACCCAGCCTTTGGGAAATAGTCTGCCTGTGGAGAGTGAGGCTACCAAAACCATAAAACCTGCGGGTAGGAGACGAATACCTGCCATGAACAGCGGTGTGGTGTGAGGAATCGTCCCTTTCATGGCAACCATTGCTGTACCCCAAAGAAAGAAAGGGGCAATGAGCAACACTGGCATAGCTGGCAGCTTGGACTCCGTGAATTTCAACTGCATGGGCGAGATAGATTAGAGATTGATCAGATTTTAATTATTCT
>JAAUOQ010000319.1 GCA_012034795.1 Leptolyngbyaceae cyanobacterium CRU_2_3 | reverse complement strand
CCCGCAACGGGCTACCAAAGTAGTGTGCCGATGTTGGGTATTGCAGTGGCGCGCAACTTTTCGCTTCAGCCTTATCGGGCTACCCGCCCCATTAGTCGATTTGAGTTTTTGTTAGAACGACCTTCTACGGTGGAGGTTTTGATTAACGATCGCCCCACCCAAACGCTGCGATTGCCAGCGGGAACTCAAGATATTCGCGATTTGCCGCTAAATGGGGGCGTCAATGACGTAGAACTGATTATTACAGATGATTTGGGGCAAGTTCAGCGACTCTCTTTTCCAGCATCTGTGGCAGGCGATTTACTGGCTCCAGGATTACAACAATTTGCCTACAGTTTTGGCTTTCCTTCCCAAACAGAAAATGGGACTCGGACTTATCAGTGGGATGATCCGACCCTGACCCTTTCTCACCGCTGGGGAGTCAATAATCAGTTGACTCTAGGCGGCTATCTGCAAGCAAGTTTGCAACAACAGGTAATGGGCGTGGAGGGCATATGGGCCACATCAATGGGCAACTGGGGCTGGAATGCAGCCATGAGTCGAGATCGAGAATCGCGTATGGATGGGGCTGCAACCCTGCAATACGAATTCACACGCAGTCTAGGCAGTAATGGAGGACAGCAATCGCTACGGTTAGCCGCAGAATATCGAGGACAAAACTTTACCCCATTAGGGACTTTAATTGCCAAGAATGACTATAGCTTAGATTTTTCAGCCTCCTACAGTCGGCCGGTGCTGGCAGGAATGAATGCCAACTTAACGGGGAGATACCAAATCGGGCGGGGCGAAACTGGAGACGCCTACAGCATTGCTCTGGGGTTATCTCAATCGTTCGCCAACGGGATCAGTGTGAATCTCAATTTGGCGCAGCAGCAGCGATCGGATGGTCAGTCCGAACAACAGATTGCCCTCGGTTTATTTTGGCTATTGCCTCGACAGCGACAATCCGTTGTCTCAACCACTCGTCTCAGCACTCGCGCTGATCTCAGTAGCCAACTGACTTGGAGTATTAACTCTGGCAGAAATGTGGATGGACTGAATGGTTCCATCACTGCTTCAGGCAGTCCAGATCAATACGGTCTTTCAGGACAATTATCTTACACGGGATACCGCCTGGAAACTAGCCTGGCTCAGGAGCTAACATTTCCCAAAGCGGATATGAATGCCGTTACGAATACAACTCGGTTGACTTTGGGAACAGCGATCGCCTTTGCCGATGGCCATTGGGCCTGGTCGCGCCCGATTACAGACAGTTTTGCCTTGATGATTCGACGGGCTAATGTGCGGGGACGGGTGCTACAGATTAACCCCAGTAGTAACGGGGCATCTGCACGGGCAGATGGGCTTGGCAGTGCAGTCTTGCCTGGTTTACAGCCCTATTCGGTTTCAACTGTACAAATTGATGCACCAGACTTACCCGTTGGATATGATGTCGGGCAACGCCGATATAGCCTTCTACCGACTTATCGGAGTGGTACAGCCATCTACGTGGGTACAGAAGGCACAGTTTTTCTGCGGGGAGTCCTCGTGAATCAGAATCATGAACCGATTGCCCTGCAAACAGGTTTGATTGTGTCCCTTTCAGATGCGAATTGGGCGTCTATTACCCTGTTTACAAACCAAGCAGGACGCTTTGCCGTACCAGGTCTTAAACCTGGACGATATGAAATTCGCCTCAACAATCAGCTAGGTGTAGCTCAGTTTGAGATTCCGGACGGCAAAACTGGCATTTACGATCTGGGCACATTAGAAGTATCGGGGGTCATATCACAAGACTCTCCCAGCGCAATAGTTCAGAGCATCACTAGATCGTAAAAACCAGAACTTTTGGCAAAACTTGCTGTTACGGCTTACATTTCATGGATTCAAACACAGTTGCTGCATTTTCTCTAGCGGTTTTCCCTGCCGCAGAGACGATCGCCACATGGTTTTCTTTATCTAAAGTCACCTGCACCTCGTAGCGAACAGCAGGTACAGGTAGAGCTTGGTCAGTTAAGGTGAGATTGCCTTCCTCAATTTTGACCGGTGCGATCGCCCCACAAAAGGCTTTTTCTTCCACACGAGTGGTGTTCACCTGAAACGAATCTGGGGTTTGGTTAGAAAACGAGAACCCTGAAAATAAAAATTCACTACCCAGTTTCTCTGGGGCATCTGAACCGGTATTTGAACCCGACTGCACTGGCACACGGGCAATCAATAACTCCACTTCTGGCAACGTTACAGGAGGCATGTCTGGCAAGGGGGGCGCTGCTTGAAGGGAAGCAATACTACCAATTACTGCTGCTCTACCACCCCCCACATTGGTACCAAACAACCCCTGAGAACCGCCAGGAATTGCATAATCTGCCATACTATGGGCGATCGCTTCGGCTCGTTCTGGATCAAAAGCATTATTTAGCGCTTTAACACCCAAACCTGCTGCTCCCACTGCAATCAGCAACACAGCCCCGGCCAGAACTGTAATGCCTTCCCAAATGCTAACGCGGTATTGAGGAAGAGAGGGAAGAGAGTCGGACATAGGTTAACAGCGAAGGATGGAGGATGTGAGGGTAGAAAATGACTAGCTCAACATATCGCTAGCCAATCTTTCTCAGTTATACCCGGTACAACCTGCAATTTTGCCTAGTCAAATCTCACTCTTTTTATTCTGGATTCACGGTTGAGGATTCAGGATTTCCGGTTCGTCGGTCACTTTATCTACCCAAACCTTCATCTCTAAAAGCTGCATCGGGCCAAACTGAGTTGAAAGTGCTACATCAGCCGCGTCTCGACCGTAGGCAATCGTGATGCGGTTGCCACGCGGTTTTTCTTGAGTTGCATCGAAGGTGTACCAGCGATCGCCTACATAAGCTTCAAACCAGGCATGTAGATCCATTGGCTCAAGTTGGTACAAGTATCCCACTACCATTCGCGTTGGGATATTCAGACTGCGACAAAGGGCAATCCCTAAGTGAGCAAAGTCTCGGCAAACCCCAACCCGATCTTTGGCCGTGTCCAGTGCGGCCGTAGAAGCATTGCTAGTGCCGTACTCATACCTAATATTTTGGCGAAGCCATTTGCAAATGGCTTCCGCTTGGTCATAGCCAGGGGTAGCAGCACCGACGATATCGATCGCCAAGTCTCCTAGCTGGTCTGATTGGCAATAGCGGCTTGGCAAGAGAAATTGGAGTACGGTTTCTGGCAACAGTTCTACAGGGACATAGGGCGCACCAGGTTTTACATCAATTTCAGCAGCGGTTTCTACACAATCTGTCGTCCGAATTTGAAATATACCGGGGGGCACCACTAACCGCTGACATAAATTTCCATAGCCATCGGTGTATTCTTCTACCGGCACACTCGGCGTCAGCAAATATTTTTCACTGACAATCCATTGCCCCTGCCCACTCCGAGGCCTGAGAATGAAAATGACCGGTGTGGGTGCAGTGGCTTCAAATGAAAGCTGACATCCGGCAGATAAGCGCATCCTGACCTCCAAAGTTTTATCCAGAATCCTATTGAATTCCATTGCCGTAGGCAATTTAGCAATAGCAAATCCAGCCTAAAAAACTAGCGCGATCGCTACATCCAACCCAAGCCATATCTCCTTACCTGCTGAACCTAGGATCTTGCCTGTTCGGATTTCCCCCCCCAGCCGAATTAGCACTCTCTCGCATGGAGTGCTAAATTTTTACATTGGAGAGATGTGAGCTAAAAAAATATGTCCAAATTTGTTGTCTTTGACGAAGAAGCGCGTCGGGCATTGGAGCAGGGCGTCAATGCACTGGCAGATGCGGTGCGGATTACGCTAGGACCCAAGGGACGGAATGTGGTGCTGGAAGCTAAATATGGCGCACCGCAAATTGTGAATGATGGTGTGACGATCGCCAAAGAAATTGAGCTAGAAGATCCTTTGGAAAATACTGGGGCACGCTTGATTCAGGAAGTTGCCTCCAAAACCAAAGATTTGGCAGGCGATGGGACAACTACTGCCACCGTATTGGCACAAGCCTTGATTCGGGAAGGCTTAAGAAACGTAGCAGCAGGAACAAACCCAGTCAGCTTGCGGCGGGGCATTGAAAGGCAGTTCTATTCATCATTGACCAAATTGCCGTATTGGCTAAACCTGTAGAGGGAAATGCGATCGCCCAAGTTGCCGCAGTTGCAGCAGGCAGTGACCCTGAAGTCGGAAACATGGTTGCTGAGGCTATGGCCAAGGTGGGCAAAGATGGCGTGATTACGGTAGAAGAGTCAAAATCGCTCTACACCGAAATGGAGTTGGTTGAGGGCATGCAGTTCGATCGCGGCTATGTCTCTCCCTACTTTGTCACCGATACAGATCGGATGATCTGCGAATTGGAGAATCCGCTGATTCTGCTAACCACGGAGAAGATCAGCAGCATCCAAGATCTCGTACCTGTGCTGGAGAAAATTGCCCGCGCTAGTCAACCCTTAGTGATTATTCCAGAAGATATTGAGGGTGAAGCCTTGGCGACGCTGGTGGTGAACCGTTTGCGGGGCGTGCTTAATATTGCGGCTGTCAAAGCTCCTTCCTTTGGAGAGCGTCGCAAAGCTTTCATGCAAGACATTGCTGTGCTAACAGGCGGTCAGTTGATTTCACAAGAAATTGGATTGAGCTTGGAATCAGTCACTCTGGAGATGTTGGGTAAGGCCCGCAAGATCACAATCACCAAAGACAACACAACGATTGTGTCTGAAGCGCCTGACAAAGTGGCGTTAGAAAAACGCATTGCTCAAATCCGCCGGGAGCTAGAAGAAACCGATTCTGAATACGATACAGAAAAGCTACAAGAGCGCTTAGCGCGTCTGGTGGGTGGCGTCGCGGTTATCAAAGTTGGAGCGGCAACCGAGACAGAGTTAAAGGATCGCAAGTTGCGCTTGGAAGATGCCCTGAATGCCACTAAAGCGGCTGTCGCAGAGGGAATTGTCCCAGGGGGAGGTGCAACCCTGCTCCACTTAGCCCAGAAGCTGCACGAATTCAAGTCCAGTCTCAGAACTGAAGAGCAAATTGGTGTTGATATCGTCATGCGGGCTCTGGAAGCTCCCCTGCGGCAGATTGCGGACAACGCTGGAGCCGAAGGTTCGGTCGTGGTCGAAAAAGTCAAGAGCCTGGCGTTTAACTTTGGCTACAACGCCCTTAGCGATCAATACGAAGATCTGATCGCTGCTGGCATTATTGATCCCGCTAAAGTTGTGCGATCGGCGCTTCAGGATGCCGCATCCATTGCTGGAATGGTAATTACTACCGAAGTGCTAGTCGTCGAGAAGCCCGAAAAGAATGCTGCAGCAGGTGCGCCTGATATGGGCGGCATGGGCGGCATGGGCGGCATGGGTGGCATGGGTGGTATGGGTGGTATGGGCGGCATGG
>JAAUOQ010000014.1 GCA_012034795.1 Leptolyngbyaceae cyanobacterium CRU_2_3 | reverse complement strand
GAGAGTGGCAAAATCTTTGAGCGGCAGAGAGCGAGCCGGCGTCTCGATCAATGTATCCATCGTGATTTGATGGACATGCCTCAGTTCCAGTGGTCGCAGGACAATATGATTGACAAGTGCGCCTGCCTGCTGGATCTCTGTCAATGTTTTGATCAGCGGGTGTAGCGGATTCACCTCATTGTCCCGATACGCTCCAATCAACAGTAGATACTGGCAATCGGGGTTCGTCATCAACACTTGGATCAATTTCAATGACGCAGAATCTGCCCACTGTAAATCATCCAGAAACAGTACTAATGGATGTTCGGGTTGCGTGAATACCTGAATGAAAGACTGGAAGACTTGATTGAACCGATTTTCCGACTCCGTTGCTGCCAATTCTGGCACAGCAAGCTGTTTACCAATAATCAATTCCACTTCAGGAATGACATCAATCAAAATTTGCCCATTAGTTCTTAATGCTGCAAGTAACTTCTCTTGCCAAAGTTGCAGTTGAGATGAACTTTCGCCAAGCAATTGTTGGATCAAAGATTGGAATGCCTGGATCAAAGAGGCATAGGGAATGTTGCGTTTGAACTGGTCAAACTTACCGGAGATAAAGTAACCGCGTTGCCGAACAATCGGCTTATGGACTTCATGAATTAGAGAAGATTTGCCGATACCAGAGTAGCCGGAAACCAGCATCAGTTCACTACGGCGAGTCATAGAAATACAGGCTTTTTCGGGTATATGAGCGATCCGAGCAAAAGCAGCTAGTAGCTCGTTCACTTCCTGTTCTCGTCCGTAGAGCTTCTGAGGGATCAGGAGTTGTCCTGCGCGATCGCGTTGTCCTGGAATCAACTCTGGAAAACAGCCCATTGTTTCGATATGATCTCGGCAAAATTCCAGGTCGGACTTTAGCCCTGCGGCACTTTGATAGCGGTCTTCCGCATTCTTGGCCATCAGCTTTTCAGTGATTGCTATTAGGGCTAAGGGAACCGCTGTATTCAATTGCTGAATTGAGGTGGGTCGTTTCGCAATATGGCAGTGAATCAGTTCCAAAGGATCAATGCTTTGAAAGGGAAGTTGTCCTGTCAACATTTCATAGAAGGTGACTCCCAGTGAATAGAAATCGCTGCGATAATCGATCGATCGATTCATGCGCCCTGTTTGCTCAGGTGACATATACGCTAGAGTGCCTTCTAACTGGTTCAAATCGGCCAATTGAGGCGTAGATTGCCCCAAGCGAGACGCAATACTAAAGTCAGTTAGCTTGACCTGCCCTGTTTGAGGATTGATCAAGATATTGGAGGGCTTAATATCTTTGTGAATAATGCCGTGTTGATGCAGAGAATTCAGCGCTTGAGCAAGCTGTATGCCAATATTGAGGAACGAAACAGGCGACAGCGGCTGGTTTGTGAGTAATTGCCGGAGCGGTTGCCCGCCAAAGTCTTTATAAATTAGGGCCAGACAGTTTTGATCAATATGAAAGTGATAAACACTAACGACGCCTTCTAGATCAAGATCCTCAGTAATCTTATACTCCTGTTTGAGACGAGTAATTTGTTCAAGAGACGGGTAATCTGCCTTCAGTTTCTTGACGATGATGGATTGTTGAGCGCTCTGCGATGGAGGACGGACTGGGATATCTGAGAGAGGAGCGACGGAAAATATGGCGTCTTCCACCAAGATTCGCCCTCGATAAACAATCGTACTGGTTCCTTCGTGTAGGATCTCAGTTAGCTCATACCCTAGATTAGAAAACTCAGATCCCATATGTTTTCCTCATCTGCCGCTCTGAAACTGACATCCACCTTAAAATTCCCATTGGTTTGGTGAATGTAGCAGTTTACAACAAATAGCCTTTTTAATCTTCAAATGCTAGGAGAAACGTAGAAGTTTAGAGCAACCATCCATTGACCGATCCAATTACAGCACTACTGCTAGTCCTGAATATCAATATTGCTGGTTGTCTCGCCTTCAGGACGGCGATATCGCTCTAATGCGTTGAAAATAAGAGTCTTGATTTCCTGCGGATTCCACCCTTGACTTTGATAATACGCCGTCAGCAGCATAAATATATTGGCGATCGCCCTTGCTTAACAGTATCCGCATTCTCCAGAGGTAGGGACTCAGGTACGCGAGCCTTAGCAGCCTCCGTAATCTGGTGTACCTGTACGAGCTTGCTGAGTTGCTCAGCCACGGCAACCAAAATCGCGTCTCCTTTGTGTCCTTCTAAGTTGTCTGGGTTAGGCTGTGAGTTGAGGAGAGTCATGCGTGTTGCCTTGGAAATGTAGAGAAAAATAGGTATCAACGGGATGTTCTGGCTCAGATGGTTTTATCGTTAGGTTTTATGTGGGGTTGTAGCTGTATTAAGCTGTATTAAAGTGTTGCCCAACTAAACAGAACCTTTATCCCCAGGGTGTCATCTTGTCATCTGTTCCACTTGCTTGAGTCGTGTAGAAGCTTAAGAACGGCACACCTCAACCCATCCCCCGTCTCGTGAGTGGGACAGTAATTGAGTTTGTCACATTACTCCCATTTCGAGAAGGCGCGTTCGAGCACTGTGGACTATTTGTGGACTATTGAACTGTCTAAACAATTGCCCTTAGTGCTCTTTAGGTGGAGTCAACAATGCCCACTTTACTCAAAAGGTTGTCGAATAGACTCTCACCCTAACTGTTCTGCTTATTTCCGCTCCATTAAGCTAGCAAAACAGGTTTCTAGCAAATCACGGTTTAAGCGGTTGTAGCGCGTTTGCCCATCTTTGCGGGTATGTACCAGCCCCGACTCTGCCAAAATCTTAGAATGATGACAAAGCAATGCCAGGCTAATCTCTGCCTGGTTGGCAATTTCTGAACTGCTCATTTCGCCTTGCACGGCTAACAGTTCTACAATCCCTAAGCGCGTGGGGTCAGCCAGTGCCGCAAAAATCTTAGCTCGTTGCTCAGTATTGCTTTTGACAATCTTGGGCAAAAACGATGATTGAGTATCAAGGACAGACATATAGGTTTATTAATAAAGGGTTAAATTCCAATTCTAGTCTAAAGAGGAAGGCCCTCTGCTAAAATAGTTAAACAACTACTTGACTTATGCATAGGTGCGCTCTACTATTATAGTCAAACAACTATTTGACTAGCCCACTACCAAGCTCTAACTCAGTGAACTGCTTTAACTAAGGAAACTAGCGAGAGGGTGGACTACCCAGTTGTTTAGTATCAAAATCGCTGAGGAAGCGATCGCCTTTCCATCGTCTCTATTTGACTCACCTCACTGATTCATCCTCACAGCCCATGAGGTAATTTTAAATGTCCCTCTCTAATTCAGAAACCAATTCAGTGATCACGCTGACAGACCGTAATTTCCATCAAGAAGTACTTACCAGTTCTCAGCCTGTTCTAGTTGACTTTTGGGCACCCTGGTGTGGACCCTGTCGCTTAGTTGCACCGATGGTTGAGTCTCTAGCGATCGAGTTTGCGGGACAGGTTAAAGTGGGCAAGCTCAACACTGATCAATTTGATCATTTTGCCACTCAATATCACATCCAGGCAATTCCGACCTTGTTAATTTTCAAAGACGGACAAGCGGTAGATGAAGTCGTTGGAATAGTTCCCAAAGCTGAACTTGCCGCCAAACTCAGAGCAACTTTAGAGCAGCCTCATACATCCCGTGCTGCATAATTTTAGCCCTACAGTGTTACCCAATTTTCTAAATCTGAACCATGACTAATGAACTCTCTCTTTTATCTCCTGTTAAGCTAGGTCGTTATCAACTGCCTAATCGCATCGTTATGGCTCCTTTGACGCGAAATCGGGCAGGGGAAGGCAATGTCCCTAGAACACTTAATGTGGAGTATTATGCCCAACGCGCTTCAGCCGGGTTGATCGTATCAGAAGCTACCCAAATTTCTCCTCAAGGGGTAGGATACCCTGCCACACCTGGGATTCATTCATCCGAGCAAATTGAGGGCTGGAAGCAGGTTGTCAATGCCGTTCATGCCAAGGGTGGGCGCATTTTTCTTCAGCTTTGGCATGTTGGGCGAATCTCGCATCCCTCCCTGCAACCTAATGGCGAATTGCCCGTGGCCCCCAGTGCGATCGCTCCTGCAGGGATGGCAAGCACCTACACAGGTGAACAGCCATTTGTAACGCCCCGTGCCTTAGAACTTACTGAGATTCCCAGCATTATTGACCAATATCGCCAAGCTGCCGAAAATGCTTTAGCGGCTGGGTTTGATGGAGTAGAAGTACATGGGGCCAATGGTTACTTACTCGATCAGTTTTTGCAAGATGGCACAAATCAACGCACCGATCAGTATGGTGGCTCTATGGAAAATCGGGCACGTCTGCTGATGGAAGTAGTCGAGGCAGTGATTGGCGTATGGGGTAGCGATCGGGTTGGATTACGACTCTCCCCCAGCGGTACATTTAACAGCATGTCTGATGCTGACCCTCAAGCCCTATTCAGTTACGTAATCAGCGCGCTAAACCGCTTTGAACTTGCGTATCTTCACTTGGTTGAGCCTCGGTGGACGAGCGCTACCCCCGAAGAAAATATCGCTGCTCTTGGAGTGGTAGCTTTCCGTAAGCTCTACAACGGGACGCTGATTACGGCGGGCGGATTTGATCGGGATCAAGGTAATGGCATCATTGCCTGCGGCAATGCCGATCTAGTTGCTTACGGTAGGTTGTTCATCTCTAATCCTGACTTGCCAGAGCGCTTTGCGCTTGACGCACCGCTGAATCCCTACGATCGCTCTACTTTCTATGGTGGCGATCAACATGGATATACAGATTATCCAACGCTTGCTTTACAAACCGCCTAAACCTGTCTAACCAATCAACAGCTATAGATTCCTCTGGAATCTATAGCTGTGCTCTTGCCTGGGTGTGTTGTGCGACTGTGCAGCACACCTTTTTCTAGGGCTTAAAGCCCTAGAAATTTATCAAGCATGTTGCCAGGTGGGCAATTGCCTCACATGCCTTATCACCCCGAAAATAAAAAATCCCTAGCTGGAAGCCAGGGATCATAATCAGGGTGCATCTACCACTTCCTTATACTTAGAGAATAGAGCCTCATCAGGAAAATCCATACGACTTGCAAGGGGTGGTGGGTTTGTGTAAGTAGAAGCACGGTTCTGTATGAAAAATTGATCACCTAACATGACTAGTAATGCCGATCGGCAATTCTGGATGTTGCGCCACAAAAAAGGGGCATGTCCCTCTTACAACCTGCGAACGGCTGATTCATGGAAGGTTTTAATCTTTGTGCTATGACTACTAGACCGCAGTTCCCCAGTATAGAGGATGGAAATCCTACATCCAGTTTGATTTGCCACCAGATGACCTCATCAGTAGCAATTCCTACACAAAATTTTTCAGTAGGATTGAACCTACTACACACCAATCAACAAATCAATCAAACTGCGACTAGAGCAGGTGTAAATAGTCTGCCAAACGCCTCAAAGCAACTCTTGATGCATGCTAAATATCAAGCAACCATTATTACTCTGGGACAGCAGGCTCTTGCTACAGCCGATCTCAGTCGTTTATTTCACACAGCAGCAACTTTAGTAACCGAAACTTTGCTACTGGACAGTTGTAGTATCTGGACAGTTCGTTCAGACAACCTTTCGCTGCAACGAGTAGCTAGCACAGGTAGCTCCCCTGAACTGATCGATGCTTCAAAAGTGAGTCTACAAGTTCAAAATTGGATCAGACACCTACTAGAACAAGACCAATCCAGCTTTTCATCTCCCCAAATTCGAGAGCTTCAAAGCGATGATTGCCAGTTTTCAGGAGTTAGATCCGCCTTGTCAGGCACTAGTGTCCGGATTCTAGGTCAAGCCAGCCCTTTAGGGCTAGTCATTGGATATGCCACGAATGACTGTCCGATTAATCATGACGAAAGCCAGTTTTTACAGGCAATTGCTCAGGTGTTGGCAGTCGCTATTGAGCGGAAGCGATCGGAAGAATTACTCCATACTCAAACTCAGGTGCTTGAGGCTGTCACCTCTGGTGTGCCGCTTTTAGAGGTTTTCGAGAATTTGTGTTTACTCTTGGAGCAACAAAACCCCGGCGCGCTTTGCTCTGTTCTGCTGGTTGATCCAGCAACGGGTACTTTGCAATCGGGTGTTTCTCCTAGTTTGCCCCAAGCATACACCGAAGGCATTGAAGGACTCTTGATCGGGGAAAGTGCTGGCTCCTGTGGCACCGCGGCCTACCGAGGTGAGGCAGTTTTCGTCAACGATATTGCTAGCGATCCGCTATGGGAAAAATTTCGAGATTTTGCGCTAACCCATAATATTCGCGCCTGTTGGTCTAGTCCTTTTTTTTCCCAAGCTGGCGAAGTTTTAGGAACTTTTGCGCTCTATCACCAAGTTGTCTGTGAGCCATCGCCTTATCATCTACAAATTCTGAAGACGGCTGCTCATCTTGCCAGTCTAGCGACCGAACGCCACCATGCTTCCCAGCAACTCAAGCAACAGGCACTGTACGACGATTTGACGGGTTTGCCCAATCGTGTTTTTTTCTTAGAGAAGCTGTCCCAAAAACTTCAGCCAGAGTCCATCCACAAGCATGAAAGCTTATTCCAAAAACCGGAAGAATTTGCGATTTTATTCATGGATGTTGATCATTTCAAATTAGTCAACGATAGTTTGGGACATAGTGTCGGTGACCAACTTTTGATCGCGATCGTCCATCTAATCAAACGATGTATCCGTTCGACCGACACATTTGCTCGCTTGGGAGGTGATGAGTTTGCCATCTTGATTGAGCAGGTTGAAAATACAGCACCGGCTCAAGTTGTGGCTGAGCGAATTCGGGCACTGTTGTCTTTTCCGTTGATGTTGCAAGAACATGAAGTGTTTACTCAGTGAGTGTGGGAATCGCTCACTCGTCAAACAACTATGGACATCCAGAAGCCATGCTGCGAGATGCTGACACTGCCATGTATCGCGCTAAGGCATTGGGGCGATCGCGCTACATGATTTTTGATCAGGCAATGCATACCCATGCGTTGTCTCGGCTCCACATGGAAAGCGATTTGCGTCATGCGGTAGAAAGTCTCATTTCCAACTGCACCTGGCAGTTTCAGCTTTATTACCAGCCGATTATCTCCCTAAAACTGGCAAGATCGTGGGGTTTGAGTCATTGCTGCGCTGGTTTCACTCTGAACGAGGACTGGTGTCCCCTGCGGATTTCATTCCTGTTGCTGAAGAAACAGGCTTAATTTTGCCAATTGGTCGGTGGGTACTGCAAGAATCCTGTAGCCAGCTTCGCAGTTGGCAAGAAAAACTGAATTTGCCAGATTTAACAATCAGTGTCAATGTTTCTGGACGGCAGTTTTTACAAGCCGATTTTATTCCACAAATCCAACAAGTTTTAGCTTTTTCCAAAATACCAGCCCATTGCCTCAAGTTAGAGATCACTGAAAGCGTGCTGATGGAAACAGCCGTTTCTGTCACCGAGCAACTTGAACAACTGCGAGATTTAGGGATTCATTTAAGCTTGGATGACTTTGGAACGGGATATTCTTCCCTCAGTTATTTGCACCGTTTTCCAGTGAACACGTTGAAGATCGATCGATCATTTGTTCAGGCGTTTAGCCAGGATCAGACACACATTGTCAAAGCGATCGTCAGCCTGGCTCACAGTCTGACCATGGATGTGGTAGCGGAGGGCATTGAAACTCGCGAACAGCTAACCCATCTGCAACAGTTACACTGTCAGTATGGGCAAGGCTACCTATTTTCATCTCCCGTCAGCTCAGATCTGGCTGAAGCCATGCTGATCAAGGCACCGTGGTTGCCTAGTTAGAGACTGGTTTTTGGCAACTGGGTCCAGCGGGTTTGTAAATCTTGGATAGAAAAACAGTCTGAAAGCTAAGTCCTTGCTGAGCATAGAGCTCTGCCCCACCTTGGTGACGATCGACCAAAGCAATGATTTGATTGACGCAATATCCGGCTTGGCGAAGCCGCTCGACTGCCTTAAGGGCAGATTGTCCAGTAGTTACCACATCTTCCAGTACTACCACTGGACTGTTGGCTGGCAGGGTTGGGCCCTCAATATAGGCTTGAGTGCCGTGCCCTTTGGCTTCTTTACGCACAATCAACGGCGTTAGCGATCGCCCTGCATAGACGGCAACAACGCTGGTTGCGGTCACCATCGGGTCAGCCCCTAGCGTTAGCCCTGCCACTGCGACCGTGTCTTCAGGCAATAGAGACAGCAAGATCCGTCCCACAGCCGCTCCACCTTGAGGATGGAGGGTAACTTGTTTGCTGTTGATGTAGTAGGTACTGGGTTGCCCAGAAGTCAAAGTAAACTCACCTTCTTGATAGGCAACTTGGCAAAACAGGTCGAGCAGATACTGGCGCAAAGACTGCAAATCAGTTTGGACTACTAAGGTAGATGATTCAAGTTGGGCTGATGTTTGGGCTGATGTTTGGGCTGACATTGAGAAATTTGAAGAGAGGGACGTGAAACACAGAAGAGCAGTACCAATTTTCTTCATAGATTCTATGATGAGTTAAAGTTTAAAGACTGAGTTAAATCTGCAATTCAGACAGGATCAATAAACTTCTAACTACAGGATTTGGTCGATCGGGCAGGACATCAAGTTCAGAGTCTTTAGAAGGGCAAACAAATTTATGTACACTCGTACCCAAACAAGATTCATTCATTCAAAGCTTAAAGGGTTACTAGAAAAGTCGGTGGGGACATTGATTGTATCTGGGGTTTTAGTCAGCAGTTTAGTGATGGGCGCAACGGCTCAGGAAATCCCACAAACTACAACAGCCAATCGGCGAGCTAATACACAAACGCTCAATGATCGCTTTGAGGACGTATTTTTCACCTTCGATCAAACTTTCTATCAGAATCGGCGCTTTCCCCGCAATGGGCTTTGGCTGTTTGGTTCCTTCCCTGAAAATGAAATTGCTGGAGATGGCAGAGTTATCCATAAGCTTTACACTGAAGCACTGAGACAGCAAACGACCAGTGACCCTACGCTTCGCACCGCAGATTTGCCTACTCCCTTTAGTAGCTCTCTGCAAACTGATGCAATTTACACCCCCGAACCTGTTCCCACTGCTCCTTTCTCGCCCTCTTTCCGGCAATCTGCTCCGGCTCCCTTAGAAGCGCCCGACTCATTTACGCCAGAGGAAACCTCAGAAGAACCGATTCCAGCGCTGTGGTAGGAAAAGGGAGGGTACTAGGAAAAGGGAGTCGTGAGAAAAGTTGGCTGAATGCTGAGGCACAATCGATTGTCTCAGCGCTTGGCCTGATCAGAATCTAGTCTTTTCTCACCCCGTGGGTTCGATGCAGGAGCAGCGAATTTGTAACAACACTGACCGAGCTAAATGCCATAAATGCACCCGCAGCAGCGGGACTAAGGGCAATTCCTAGGGTCGGCAACAGCAGTCCGGCGGCAGCAGGAATACCGAGGATGTTATAAGCAAATGCCCAGAAAAGATTTTGGCGAATTTTATTAAAGGTAGCTTGGCCAAGATTGATCGCTTCCACAACCGCACTGAGGCGATCGCGCATCAGGACAATATCCGCCGCTTCAATGGCAACATCAGTTCCAGAATGTAGAGAAATCCCAACTTCTGCTTGGGCTAGGGCTGGAGCATCGTTGATTCCATCGCCAACCATCGCTACAGATTGTCCAGATGCTTGCAACTGCTCGATCACTTGGCTCTTGCCGTCAGGTCGGACATTTGCCAGAATATCTGCTGGCGCTAAACCTAGCGGTTGAGCAATGGCCTCGGCGGCAGCTCTGCAATCGCCAGTCAGCAGCATCACCCGTAGCCCCATCTGGCGTAAAGCCGTGATCGTGTATTGAGCATCTGGGCGCAGGGTGTCCTTAGCAGCAATCAGCCTGCTAGCTGCCCAGCAATCCCCACATAGATCAGTGTTTTTCCAGCAGTTTCCAAGGCTTGAGCCTGCGCCACATTCTCGACGGCGATGCCCTGTTGAGACAGCCAGTCCAGATTTCCGAGCACTACAGATTGACCTTCTACCTGAGCTGAAACTCCCAGCCCTGGCTGCGTGTGAAATGCATCTGCCGATCGCAGTTCAATCTGCTGAAGCTGAGCAAATTGTTGGATGGCATTGGCTAGCGGGTGTTGGGTGCCGCTTTCGACCGATGCGGCAATTTGCAGCAAGTCAGTCTTGGAAATTGAATCTAATAGAGAAATACAGTCTGTAACTTCAGGATGTCCAAGGGTGAGAGTCCCTGTTTTGTCAAACACAACGGTTTGCAGCCGATGCACTTTTTCCAGCACATCGCCTCCTCGAATCAACAAGCCCCGCTCTGCACCTATCCCAGAACCCACTAAAATAGCTGTGGGGGTCGCTAAGCCCAACGCGCAAGGGCAGGCAATTACCAAGACAGCGATCGCCAGCTTCAGGCTCAGCAGCAAGGGAGAAGGCGGTATAGAAGACTGCATCAATGTTGCCCAGCCATGTGCCCAGCCATGTGCCCAGCAGCAGCCATGTGCCCAGCACCCATTCCACCTTGCTCCAGATTCAAGATGCGATCGCTCCAGAGGGGAATGCCAATAAAATACCAGAATAAAAATGTCAGGCTGGCGATCGCCATGACTCCATAGGTAAAGTAGCCTGCCACCCTATCGGCTAAGCCCTGAATGGGAGCTTTGCGAGTTTGGGCTGTTGTAACCAGGGCAATAATTTGCGATAGGGTGGTGTCACTGCCTGTACGGGTGGCTTTGAGGGCGATTGCACCCGACAGATTTAAACTGCCTGCGTTGACCGGATCGCCCGCAGCCTTGAAGACAGGTGTTGCTTCCCCAGTCAACATCGACTCATCCAATGTAGTTTGCCCAGTCAGGATCTCTCCATCTACTGGAATCTTTTCACCAGGCAAAACGCGCAGCCATTCCCCCACTTTGACTTGACTCGCTGGAATCATGATGGAGCATCCAGTTGCCATGGGCATTTCTGGGTTCGTCCTTTTACCCTCATCCTTGATCAAGTGAGCAATGGTCGGCTGTAGGGCAAGCAACGACTGAAAGGCTTTTGTGGCTTTGCTGCGAGCCTGTTGCTCCAAGGTGCGGCCGAGCAAGATGAACCCTACGAGCATAACGGGTTCATCGAAAAGCATTCCCAGCCTAAATTAGGAAATAGCAGTGCAATAAAACTAGTGATATAGGCAGTAAGGACACCCAGTCCTACCAATGTGTCCATGTTGGGGGCATTGTGCCGTAGCCCTCGCCAACCATCCACAATAATTGATCGCCCTGGAAAAATCAGCGCTAGGGTGGACAGCCCCCAGTGGAACCAGATATTACCGAGTCCGGGAAGATTGAGCCAGCCAAAGTGAACTAAATGTCCAATTGCTGAAAACAGGAGAAGCGTCAGGGCTATCCCCATTCTGCGAACTTGTTGCTGCGTTGCTAACTGTTGGCGATCGGCTGGCGTCATCGCCTTCTCGTCAACGGTAGATCCGGGTAGATGGCGCGGCTGGGTTAAAAATCCCGTTTCAGTCAACTTTTGTGCCAGAAACACTGGGTCTACTTTACCGAGTTCGCAATCAACCGTTGCTATTTGTGTTACCAGATTCACGGTAGCTGAGATCACGCCGGGTTGCTGAGTCAGGTGGGTTTCTACAGCTTTGACACAGCCTGCACATTTCATACCACCCACATCCAAGGTGATGGTTTCTGTTGGGGCAAATGCTACCTGATTGGGAATAACCTGCATACACGCTCGACAATAGCTCGATCATACCCATCCAGGCTAACTGCCCGATTTTGGGTCTGCCCGATTTTGGGTCTACTTGATTTTGGGTCTACTTTGAGGGTAGGCGAAGCGAGGTCTAATTGACTAGCAGTCCCAGACTGATTTTAGAAAAGATGCAGAATTTAAGACTGTGCGCAACCCCAACACTTGTCATCTGCAAAACCCTTGAGAATCACAGGAGAGTAGGTTGGCAAGAGGCTAAACCTACATCTTACTCAGGGTTCTTTGACTGATAAAACTCTTTCGTCCTCACCCCCAATCCCTCTCTGGGAGAGGGATTGGGGGCGACCTGACTCCAGTTCCCTCTCCTATTTTGGGAGAAGGCTAGGGTGAGGGTAGTTCGGGCGATCAGGTAAAAGATCTGTCAGTCAATCAGCAGGGGTCAAGGCGCTAAGGTCAGGGAGTTGCTTCAATAGAAATTAGCTTTGAACTGAGGAAATAAAAAATGGATGTGATTCCAGCGATCGACCTACTTCATGGTCAATGTGTGCGGCTCTATCAAGGAGACTATGCCCAGTCGCAAGTTTTTCATGAAAATCCGGTGGCCGTTGCCCGGCAGTGGGCAGAGGAAGGAGCAACTAGGTTGCATCTTGTTGATTTGGATGGCGCAAAAGTGGGTCATCCAGTTAATCAGTCGGCCATTGAGGCGATTGTTCGGGCTGTCAATGTGCCGGTGCAGGTGGGGGGTGGCTTGCGTGATCGCCAGTCTGTTGCCGATCTGCTTGCCCTGGGCGTGCGGCGTGTGATTTTGGGTACAGTTGCGGTTGAAAATCCAGAACTAATTCAAACCTTATGCCGAGAATTTCCGGGACAAATTGTGGTTGGTATTGATGCCCGGAACGGTAAAGTGGCAACTCGTGGCTGGCTAGAAACCTCAGAAGTACAGGCTGTTACCCTGGCGCAACAGATGGCAGATCTAGGTGCGGCTGCCATTATTTATACTGATATTCATCGAGATGGAACGCTTCAGGGCCCAAATCGGGAAGCTTTGAGGGAATTGACGACAGCCATTGCTGTTCCCGTAATTGCATCAGGTGGTATCAGTTCCATTACTGATTTGTTAAATCTATTGGCATTAGAGCCGATGGGGGTGAGTGGTGCGATCGTCGGGCGGGCGCTCTATACGGGCGATATTTCGTTAAAAGAAGCGATCCGCGCCGTGGGTAACGGCCGTTGGCAGGATGTACCGCCAGATTTGGGATCTTCAGCATTGGCCTAAAAAACTCGTTTCAAAAATTGTTTCAAAAATTAATGAGGTGAGCATTGCTCACCTCATCTGATGGGATGCTCTGAAAGTTAATTTCTAAGCGCTAATAGTGGGTTTATACATGGCTTCGCGGACGGCGGTCATACTCGCTACCAGCTTATCCATTTCTTCGCGGGTATGTAGCGCATTGGCTGTGATGCGGATACGTGGCTTAGCGATAAACCAGATGGGCGACACCCAAATTCCGTGATCATACATCAGCTTACGAGCAAAGATTTTAGGGTCAATATCGGGTGGCAAAAGGACTGGAACCACATTGGTTTCCCCGATCGCCTCAAAATCATGTTCGATCATGCGCGATCGCAAGTATCGCGTATTCTCTTGAAGTCGCTGAATCAACTCTGGGCGACGGCGGACTTGCCGAATGCTTTCTAGAGCGGCGGCGGCCAGCGGTGGAGCCAAAGAGCAGGTACCAATGGAAGTAGGCGATACATTGAGCAGGGGCTTCAGTTCTTCCACATGGGTGCTGATTGATGCACCAACCGATGCACCAAACTTAGAAAAGGTTGTCATGATCAGCGGCATAACGCCCCGTTCGATCGCTTGTTGGGGCAGAATATCAAAATGTTCGTAAATGCCGCGACCCGTAGCGCCGATGGAGCCACTAGCATGGGCTTCATCCATGAGCAAGACACTGTCTTCGTAATCAGCCAAAATATCGATCATTTCAGGTAGAGGTGCAATGTCCCCATCCATCGAAAACACTGCATCAGAAACCACCAGGATACGGTCGTCTGGACGAGCATAGCGCTGGAGTTTGCGGGTCAAATCTTCCATGTCACAATGGCGATAGGCCCGCACCCGCACCCGTGGGCTATGCCCAAACAATTTGCCCGATCGAGTTCCCGCGTTGGCGATCGCTGAGACAATGCAGCCGTGGTTCAACACATCTGTGAGCAGCAGCGTTTCACGGGTGTGCTGGAAACCTGGAACCGGAATAGCTAAATGGCAGAAAGCATCCATCAGAGCTTGCATTGCCATCCAAGCATTCAAAAATAGCTGCGTATGGGGCAAATGCTTAAAGGTAGAAATCTCTTCTTCAAGCTGTCGGTGCAAGTCAATTCGACCGCTCAGCACCGAAGTGGAGCTATTAGAAGTGCCGTATTGCACAATGGCATTAATTGCCGCTTGCTGTACTGCCTGATTTTGAACTAGCCCCAAAACATCATTAGTACAGAAGGTCAGAACGGTTCTACGGACACCAGTTGCTGCCTCCTCGATTTCAACCAGATTGCCCTCTTTCATCCCATAACAGAGATATTCATCGGGGTCTAGTCCACTCTCGTACCAGCGCTGAACATATTCCTTAACAACTTGCACAGTAAACTACTCCTCTCACCTTCTCTTTAGGTCGCTTTGTTTCCTCTAGCTCAACAGCCGCCGCTCAATGGAGATAAATTTCCCCGATCAAGATTCAATGCTGGATGAGAGAGAGATGCACAACTGTGATTTTGCCATTTCACCCAATGTCCTCGCGACCTCTGGCATGAACCCAGCCCGAACAAAAAGCGTACAATCCATCTTCTCATTAGCTAAGGACTCCAGATAATGACGCTGGTACAGTTGAGCCACAGTCACAATCACCGAACGAAGCCTCTTGAAACCTGCTCTGGCTGAGTAGCAAGGGCATCTTCAGCCACAGGTTTGTGACTTACCCCAGAGCGGGACTCTGACTGACTCGATTGTTGCATAAACTGCTCATATTGCCGGACGATTAATCGCTGAAGTGCAATGATGGCGGGATTGATCTCCACGTAACGGCGCTTAGGGTTCTTCAAATAAGTCTGCTGTTCACTCTCCATCATGTCAATGTCCTGATTCAAGAAACGGTGCAACAAGAACTTGGGAATAGCCCAACTCAGCAAAGGCCGCAGGAAACGCAGCACCCATTTAGGCAATCGCACTTTGAAGAAGAAGAGAGCGAACGATCGACTTTCTGTAGGGTTTACCGGCAGACGCATCAGGTACAGAGCCGAAATGCCCTGAAGAGAACTGGCATAGTGGGGATAGTTGTATTGGATAGTAATTGGCAGCCTTGTCACTTGATCGGCGCGATCGGTCAATCCCAAAAACTTAGCCATCTGCCCTTTGTAGGACACTTGATATTCCGCTCGAATGGAAGACTCTGTTTCCTTGAGATCAGTCAATACTGGATCAAACCAGCCTTGCAGACCCTCGTGCAGGAATCCGTGAAACACATCCATCGCATTTTCATTGCAGATGGAAAATGCGCCTTAAAGTGAGCCGTTACGGGTACCATCAGCCAACCGGGGTCACTATACTCTTTTGCTTCGGGAATGGGTTGTATTGCTGACATGGCTAGATCGCCAGGAAACACCCAAACTAAGCCATATTTCTCTTGAACTGGAAAGGTCTGGGCTTGAGCACAGGGAAGCTTTTGGCTCTTAGGCAGGTAAGGAATATTGACACATTCACCCGTTGTACCACTGAACTCCCAACCGTGATAAGGACAGGCCAGGTGCTTGCCATGAACCTGTCCCTTTGTGTAACTCTACGCCCCGATGCGGACAAGCATTTTCCAGGGCATGGAGTTCTCCATCCATATCAGTAATGTAATCGGCGAGTCGCTGATGCCAGACGACTACAGACACAATCTTACCCGTTCTGAAGTGGTCTGCCCAGCCTACTGGATACCAGTAGTTCGGGTTGATTCCCACTTCCCGGATCTTGTTTTGGACGGTTTGCCCCCTAAGCACTGTTGCCAGTTCCATGGTTTACCCTATTTCCGATCACACACATTCCGATCTCATGTATCTGCCATAGCTGGCTATGAACACTTGAGCTATGAACACTTCATTTGACTGACAGGTAGAGCATGGAGTTTCCATGCTGCAACATTTTATGAGTTTCCTAACTAATGGACTCTAGACTACTCTATGTAAACAATTGCTAATGGGAGTCACTTTACTACGAACAGAGGGGATCTGAACAGAGGAGGGGAAAAAGGGGAAAAAGAAATGAGCAGATCGGTAGAAGTCAAAAGATTCGTCAAAAAATTATGCTACGGTCTTGAGAGTTTAGGGATTGAGATTTTTGGATGACAAATCTGCTGCTGTCTACGCTGGCTACCTATGCCAAATCTGTCAAAAACAATTTTGTTTGCAAGACTCGTCAGCCGATGGCAGTCCAGGATAAGTTCTTGCAAGAGTTACTGCAAATCCAGCGGCAGACAGTGTTAGGTCAAAAATTTGGGCTAGATAAAATTCAGACCATCGAGCAGTTTCGGAAACAAGTGCCGATCTGGTCTTATGCCGACTATGTACCCTACACAGAGCGAGTAGCCCGTGGCGAACCAAATGTGTTGACGGCTGACCAGGTAGTGTACATCAACCTCACAAGCGGCACAACTGGAAAACAAAAGATGGTTCCGGTTACCTATCGGTTTAACCGATCGCTCAGCAAAGCCAATCTAGTCAGTTTAGGCTTTGCCATGGAGGCACTGCGATCGCATTCGGTGGGGCGAGTCATCCCTTTGGAGTTTGGCAAGGTTCTATCAACAAACTATGTAGGAGTGCAGGGTCAGACAGAAGCAGGAATTGATTTTGGCCCCGTCACCGTAGGCAGCTATCGGATGAATCGCTTCTTCTGTGAGCAGGCCTTTGCTCAACCGTTTACCGCGATGGAGATCAGCGATACGCTCAGCCGCCATTATGTCTGTTTGCTGTTTGCTCTACGCCATCCGCAAACACGGGCAATATCAGCCAATTTTCCGATGCTGGTTTTACGCACCTGCCAATATTTGGAAGAGTATGCAGAAGATCTAATTCGAGATATTCAACAAGGGACGATCGCCTCTTGGTTGACGATTGAACCGCAGATCCGTAGTGCCCTAGAGCGCCGCTGGTCAGCCCACCCACAACGAGCCGCAGAGCTACGCAGCATTGTTCGCTCGGCAGGGCGGTTGACGCCAAAACTAGCCTGGTCAAAGCTATCTTTCATCGGCACTGCCAGAGGGGGCACCTCAGATTTTTATTTTGAACGCTTCCCGGAGTATTTTGGGGATACTCCTCAGTCTGGCGGTGTTTATGGTACAGCCGAAGGGACTTTTGCCATTTGCCATGATTTCAATACAGATGGCAGTATCCTGGCTCTAGAAAGTGGCTTCTACGAGTTTATTCCCGAAGATCAGTGGGATGTGGAACATCCCAAAACCCTACTGCCTATTGAACTCAAGGTGGGCGATCGCTATCGGATCTTAGTGACGAGCTACAGTGGTTTCTATCGCTATGACATTGGCGATGTGATTGAAGTGCTGGGCTTCTATGAGCAAACCCCGCTGATCATTTTTCGTCATCGTCGGGGTGGGCTGTTGTCTTCGACCACCGAAAAACAACCGAATTTCACTCAACTCAGACGATGCAAGCGCTTCAGCAAGAGTTTAACCTGAAGCTGGAAGATTTTTGCCTGACTCTTTCGGAGGGAGATTTTCCCTCACATTACTGGGTCAATATTGAATTGTCCTCCTCCGAGGAAGCTCTCAACAATCCCCAAGCCTTTCTGAAGCGATTTGACGACTGGTTAGGCGAATTCAACCACCCCTATGCAACAGTGCGATTGTCCCAGGTGCCGCCTCCGCGTCTGCGGCTACTGGCTCCTGGCAGTTTTGCGATCGTTCGCCAACGGCAACTTCAGCGCGGCACCTCCGACTCGCAGCTTAAGATTCCCCATATCAGCGAAGATCGCCGATTTCTAAACGGATTGACGGTTTTGCAAGAGTTCCAGATGGTGAGTCCAGAGATTAGAACATCTGAAAAATTTGCTTAATCTTGTGCTGGCGATCGCGGCTCAAGAGAGCCATGCTTAAGCTCAAGCCTACACTAGGCATAGCGCAGGCGCTTCCCAAAAAAGCCCGCCACCGTTCCCAAGATGTCAGGGCCCGTAGAGTTGGCACCTGCCAAAATCGATTGACCGAACAGACCATGTCATCGCCCAGTGGGTCATCCTTCAGGGATATGACTTCGTGCCACCACCCTGCTGGAATATACAGCACTTCGCCCTGTTGCAGAATCAAATCATAGCGGTGATTGAGCGCCTGGCGAAACTTAGGAAATGCTTGAAAATCTGGGCGATCGGGATAAACTTGGCTGAACCACGATCGCACCTTCATGCCATAGCGCAGGTGGATATAAACCGGAAAAGGATAAAGATTGGCGGTTTGAGAGGGCGGGAACAGCACCACCTGCTTTGAGCCATGAAGCTGAATTAATGTGCCGTCGGTGGGGTCATAGTGCAGGCATTCCACATGCCCGCCTGGGCCAACCCAGAGGTTCAGGCGGCTGGCAGGTTGTTGCAAGCCCAATTGACTGAAGTGGGATGTGATCTGCTCAACGGCTGCCGTTTTCAGCAATGGTGTATGCTCGATCGAGCATTTTGCCAGATAAATATCTTGCTCATGGGCTTGCCGCGTTCGCAGCAAATCAGCATATTCTGCAAACAATCGGCTTTCGGGGGGCACACCGCTGCCAATGCTGGTCCAGGTTCGCTTATCTTGTTGATAACGTTCTGCGCCATAGCGCCGTAACAAAAATTGTTGATCTCCTAATAGATGACCCAAGTACTCCAGAGTCCAGTTGCACTGAGGTGAAATCATTCCCGTTAGAATAACTGGAACTCCTGGCATTCGATAATGTCGAGCAAATAGTTCAGGAGTAAAGGCATCAATGGAGACTTTTGGAACAGATTTAAGAGTAGGAGATGAAGATAACTCGAATTGGTTGAAGGACAACATTCTTCTCGACTTAATATAGAATCAGCAATCGGTTAATAGTCCATAATTTTTTGTCAAGATTAGGGGTTCAAGACATTCTGGTTTCATCAAATCCACAATATCTGTCACGCCAATCTTTATGTATTTAAGGATTTAACATAATCCCGATGAAGAGGCATCCTCTCATAAGAGGAATATAAGAGAACCCTAATCATGCTAGAGTTCTAGGTCTGCTCTGGTCGATTGGTCTGTCTTTAGTTTTCAAATTTTGAGTTTTCTTTGTCCGCAGCTTCCCGAACAAAATGCATTTTAGAAAATCCCACAGAAGTTTCTAAAATGCCAGTGCTGTGCAGAGGAGCTAAAACTGCAAGCGATCGCGTTGGTTCTTAAAAGGTGCGATCGCTGTCTTTTTATGACTCGTTATAAGTTTTACGCCTGTCACATGCTAAAAATCTCATAAACTGTCACATTCTCAATTCAATTGGCTCTCTATTTTATGGAGACTGTTTGAGAAGCAGTGAAGCGCACATTTTTGAGGTGTATGACTCAGGATCCTTCCATATCGCCACTCAGTAGAGGACTTTCCAAACAAATCGAGAAATTCGCTGCTCAAGAGCGATTTCATCAATTCCTCATTTTGCTGATGGCAGGCTGTCTCACTACTATGACAGGGGGCGTTGTTTCGCCCGTACTACCTGAAATGGTGCAGCAACTTGATCTCGATCCGAAGTGGGCAGGCACCTTAGTGAGTGTTCATGCGCTCACCAGTGCGCTGATGACCCCTGTGATGGGCATCGTGGCAGATCGGGTGGGCAAACTCAGGGTGATGATTCCCTGCCTAATTTTCTATGCTCTGTTTGGCACAGCCGCTGCCTTCATCACTTCATTTCCGCTCCTGCTAGCCACACGAGGTTTGTTGGGAGCAGCCAGTGGCGGTGTAGCAGCAGCTACCATCGGTTTATTGGGCAGCATGTATGACGGCGAACGCCGATCGCGCATTTTAGGCTATGCTACCAGCGTCATGACCACCTCTGCCATCTTCTTTCCGCTTCTAGGGGGTTGGGTTGGGGGTAGTCACTGGCAGTATGCGTTTTACCTATATGCCCTGGGTATTCCTCTGGCAGCCCTTGCCCTGATTCGCTTGAAAGAACCCCAAACTCTATCAGGTTCCCTGCTGGAATTAAACCAGGGCCAACAACTCGGCAAAGTCCTGTTCAAGCCAGCTATATTGCGGCTTTATTTATTCATTACGATCGCTGCGGTAATTGTCTATGCGGTGGTAATCTATACACCCATTTACCTAAAAGTGGCAATTAATGCTGACCCCATGCTGAATGGTTTTGTGTTAGCTGTACGGCTTGTGGGTGCGGCGATTGTATCAGCACTGGGGGCAAGTCGCTTATCCCGACGAATGGGCCCTAACGGGGCAATTGCCTTTGGGTTTAGTTTGATGGCACTGACAGTGGCTACCATTCCTGTGCTCACCAATATTTATCTGATTGTGGCAACCGCTATTTTGTTTGGTGTTGGGTTTGGAGTGATTACACCCAACCTCTACGATGCCCTAGCTGAGCGATCGCCCTCAGAAGTGCGAGCAAGCGTACTAGCAATTGGGACAGGTTTCAATTCTCTGGGGCAGTTTGCTTCTCCTGTGTTATTGGGTCCGATCTGGAAATCAGTTGGCTTACCGTGGGTGTTCTACGTAGCAGGCGGAATTGGCATGGTTGCTGCCGTGCTGAGCTTGACGCGGCAGCCAACCGAATAGCAGAAAGCGCAAGGCTATTTTAATAACGCCTCAAACTGCTTTTCCCAACTCTCGTGATTGCCCTTAGCCACCTGCACAATCGGCGACAGTGAAATCAGCGTGCAGACAACCCAGTTGACAAAATTCAGGGGGAAGCGCATGGGGCGAGCAATGTCTAAAAACAGCACTACCCGATAATCCGCTGTCTCATTCCAAACTTCATGGTAGAAAGTGTCGTCAAAAAATCAGGCTTTTGCCTTCTTCCCAGTAGGCAATTTGATCTGCCACACGGATGCGGCATTGAGTTCGAGGTTCTGGCACCTTTAACCCCAGATGATAGCGGATCAGTCCCTTGTGTTTGCCCCGGTGTTCTGGGATGTGTTTGCCAGGAGCCAGAATGGAGAAAAATGCTACTTTCATCCCAGGGATTTTTGCAAAGTCGGGTGGTTTCAGGGCAGCGATCGCAGTTTCCCTGAGCCTTAAAGCCAAACGCATAGAAGAAGTAGGTTTTCCAAAGATTGTCGTTGGCAATTTTTCCCTGGCGAGGCGAAATGTCTTGAAAGTTGGGTAATGCGTCTGCGTGCTGCATCACTTGATTCTAACTCTTGCCGAATCACTGCCCAGTTCGCTTCCAATTCTGCTGCCCAAGGAAACTGTTCCTTGCTAAAAAATACTGAGTCTCCAATTTTGGAATACTGCGGAACCAGTCCTTCGATTTTTTTGACCCAGGATTGATCTGGACTAAAATTTTCAACTTTTTTAGCAAAACCTTTCATCAGAAAATGTGGATGGAAACCCCGTGTTTTTAGCACGGCTTTACAGTGCAATGTTGACGACACAATCAATCCAGGTGATCTATGAATCAACTTAGCTGGATTCATAGGCTCTACCTGAAAACCAAATGGCGAG
>JAAUOQ010000318.1 GCA_012034795.1 Leptolyngbyaceae cyanobacterium CRU_2_3 | reverse complement strand
TCTACTGGATAACCATAACGAATCATCCAAAGACTCACTGTTCAGGTTAGCAGGGCTGAGGTTAGCAGTTTCTTCGGCTTCTGCAAATAAATCGGCTATGGCATCGGGGGTGTGATCTTCTCCAGGCTCCTCTGACAAATCCAGCAGAGACTCTTCTTCCAAGTCAAATGTAGAATTTGTTGGCTGCTCTGCCCATAGGCTGCTAAGCTCAGCTTCCAGCAGAGGATCTAGAGAACCTAAATCTGATTGAGTAGAAGATTCAGCGAATAGATCCGTGGTTGCTGACTCAGAGAGTCCACTCAAGAAGTTATTGGATAGCTCGCCCTCCTCCTCTAAGGGTTCCTCCTCTAGATCGAGCAATAGCAAATTGGCATTGGGGGTAGCGATCGCCTCTGACTCCTCGTTTCCCAATATCTCAGATTCAGGCATGTCTGGTGTTAGCCAAGAGTCCATCTCTGAAGGCTCTGCTGCAAAGAGATCGGCGATGGGTTGTTCTGTCAAACCTGGCAGTTCTTCGGCAAATAAGTCGTGAGTCACGGTTTGCGGCTCACCCACAGATGTTTCAGGCAGGTCGAGCACACCGGGTGCTAACGCAGTGCTTGCAAAGAAATCTGTGTCAGGAGTTGGATCAGCGATCGCTTCTGGCTCCTCTGGAAACAGGTCATTGCTAGATTCAGCGATGGGTTCAGATAGCTCTTCTGCAATGAGCCAATCTTCTTCTACGATGGTGCCTTCTACGACAGTGTCACTGCTTGCTCCAGAGGGAGCATAAACGGAATCATCCAACAAATATAAATTTGAGGTTGGCAATTCTGAAGCGTCTTCTGTGATCGTGATAGTCTCCATCTCTTCGCCAAACAAGTCATCAATTTCAGCCAGTTCTGCCGAAATTTCGTCAGAGCTAGTTGAAAACAGATCCATTTCAGGAGATAGCGAGGAGGATGGATCGTCCGTCAATAAATCTTGTAGATGATCTGCTGTCGAGGATACTAAAGGCTCTTCTGCAAATAGATCTTGCAGATGATCTGTCGAGGGTTCTAAAGGCTCTTCTGCAAATAAATCCTGAAATTCTGCCTCAGAGATTGGTTCTGAAGTATTCAGTGACAAATCGAATTCCTGGGCAGACTCTTCGGATTCTGCCCAAAGGCTCTCAAGCTGTGCCTCTAAATGCTGTTGTTGTGGATCGGGCAGCAGAGCTTCTAGGGCGTTATTATTCCGACTTTCAAAATCCTGACCTTCAAAATCCTGATCTTCAAAGTTAAGACTGGGTGCGTTAGGCAAAGCTTCAGACAGCGTCTCATCATCGACTATGGAGCGAGATAAAATTTCTGGGGTGATCGCCCCTAATTCCTCAACTGTTAACTCTGACATTTCTTCAGAGGGCACTGGAGCAACGGTTGGAGCCACTTCAGGGGCGCGCTCCATTTCTACGGGTGGCGCAGTCTGCAAATCAGTCGATATCCCAGGATGTGACATTTCAGGGATAGCCATCAAGTCTAGCTCTTGCATCCAGGCAGGCAAGATTGCGCCTGCTTGCTGACCAATGATCCGAACAGATTGAATGGACTCAACACCTAGATTGCCAATTCCTTTTTGGACAAATGCTGTTAATGCATCGCGATTAGGAACCCGGTCGGCTTCCAGAACGACCTCCAATACTTCCCCTTGCCGCTCAACCGTGGCAGTCATTCCACGAGGCTGAAGTGACTGATTCATCAATGTGGCGATCGCCTGTGGATCTCCTTGTTTAGCGAGTTCTAAAACATGTGGCTGTGTCATAACTCTGTGTGGCTCATCAACTGTTTTGCTTAAGTTTTGCTTTACAATCTTGGCATTGGCTTGTCTTGCTCTTACTAGCATTGGCTGATCTTCAGTTAACTGATATTTCACTGATATTCAGTCCATTGCTATCCCCTGGCGTTAGCCGCATCGTCAGCCCGATATAGGTTAGCTCGATATAGGTTAGCTCGATATAGGTCAGTCCGATAAAGATTAGCTTTAGTTTGCCCAGCCTCTAATTTCTTTGTGCACCTATGAGTATTGGTTATCTTGCCCTGGTTCTTCATGCCCACCTGCCCTTTGTCAGACATCCAGAAAGTGATTATGTTCTGGAAGAAGAGTGGTTGTTTGAGGCAATTATAGAAACCTATATCCCGTTACTGCATGTTTTTGAAGGACTGAAGCAAGACGGCATAGATTTCAAGATAACGATGAGTCTGACGCCTCCACTGGTTTCAATGCTGCGTGACCCGCTGCTGCAAGATCGGTTTGATCATCACCTTGCCCAAATCCAAGAACTGGCTGAGAAAGAAATTGGTCATAATGCTCAAAATGGACACCTCCAATATTTGGCAGAATTTTATGCCACTGAGCTTAGCAAGGTCAGACAAACTTGGGAGCGTCACCAGCGAGATTTAATCGGCGCATTTAAAAAATTCCTGGACAGTAACAATCTGGAAATTATTACCTGCGGAGCTACGCATGGATACTTTCCCTTAATGAAAATGTACCCGCAGGCAGTCTGGGCCCAAATCCGGGTAGCTTGCGAGCATTACGAAGAAAATTTTGGTCGTCCGCCCGTCGGCATGTGGTTGCCTGAGTGTGCTTACTATGATGGCATAGAACGCCAGATTGCTGATGCAGGGATTCGTTACTTCCTTACAGATGGGCACGGATTGCTCTATGCCCGCCCCCGTCCTCGTTTTGGTACTTATGCCCCCATCTTCACCGAAACTGGTACAGCCGTGTTTGGACGTGATCACGAGTCTTCCCAGCAAGTTTGGTCATCGGAGGTGGGTTATCCAGGCGCACCCGAATACCGCGAGTTCTATCGAGATTTGGGCTGGGATGCAGAGTATGAATATATCAAGCCCTATATTATGCCCAATGGTCAGCGCAAGAATACGGGCATCAAATATCACAAAATTACGGGTAAAGGGTTGGGCTTAAGCGAAAAAAACTTGTATGACCCATATTGGGCTAAAGAAAAAGCTGCCGACCATGCTGGAAACTTTATGTATAACCGGGAGCAGCAGGTTCAGCATCTCTACGGTATTATGCAGCGCCCGCCGATTATTGTATCGCCTTACGATGCTGAGCTATTTGGTCACTGGTGGTATGAAGGGCCATGGTTTCTTGACTTCTTATTCCGCAAAACCTGGTTTGACCAAAGCTCCTATGCAATGATCCATTTGGCAGACTATTTGAAAAAGCACCCCACGCAGCAGGTCTGCCGTCCAGCCCAATCTAGCTGGGGCTTAGAGGGTTTCATGAATACTGGCTAAACGAAACCAACTCCTGGATTTATCCTCATCTGCACAAAGCTGCTGAGCGGATGATTGAGATCTCTAAGCGAGAGGCTGTGGATGAACTGGAGTGGCGGGCCCTCAACCAAGCTGCCAGAGAATTGTTGCTGGCCCAATCTTCTGACTGGGCGTTCATCATGCGAACCGGCACTATGGTGCCCTATGCGGTACGTCGAACCCGATCGCACCTGCAACGCTTCAATAAGCTCTGGGAAGACATTTTGCAAGAGAAAATTGATTCAGGTTGGCTGAGCAAGGTAGAAGCGATCGACAATATTTTCCCGAACGTCAACTACCAGGTTTACCGCCCGTTGTAATCGATCGCTCCTCCTCAGTCCAATCCTTTGCCAAACCCAGTAGATCGCAAATGGGGTTTTTGGGGTGCACGCGCGCGCCCCAAACCTAAAAATCTGGTTTTCCGCACGCTGCGCGCGGAAAACCAGATTTTGAAAGCGCCAAGACTCATCTCTCCCTAGAAGTTTGGGCGTAGAGAACTCCCAGATTTTTGGCGATCGGGCTGTTGGAGTAAGTCACCCTGTTAAGATTCGGTTAGTTTGGTTGCTTATGCTCTCTCCAGCGAACTGCTAGAATCCAGCTAATCAAGTAGGTTCTGATTTCACTCATCCCAGATTGCCGATTTAGCCGATCTATAATTTCCCATGACTGATACCATTCTGGATGTTCGCAATCTTCAAGTACAGTTTCAAACTAGCGATCGCCTCATCAAAGCCGTAGATGGCATTTCGTTTCAGGTGCAGCGAGGGCAAACCCTGGGGATTGTTGGAGAATCAGGGTCAGGCAAGTCGGTGACTTCACTGGCAATCATGGGGCTAATTCCGCCGCCTGGCAAAATCATGGGGGGCGAAATCAGGTTTTGTAGACTGGCTAATAATAATGCTGATACTAATCCTGGCAATGACGCCCAAGTCGTAGATTTGCGATCCCTATCGCCGCAGCAAATGCAGCAGTATCGCGGCGGACAGGTGTCAATGATTTTTCAAGAGCCGCTCAGTTCGCTCAACCCCGTTTACACCTGTGGCTTTCAGCTTACAGAAGCCTTGCGACAACACGAACCTGATATTTCTGCTTCAGAGGCGCGGCGTCGGGCGATTAACTTGTTGCAAGAGGTGAAGCTGTTGCCCAGCGATGAGATATTACAACAAAACTATCTAGACCAATGGCGTAAAACTGCTGGGGCTGCCCTAGCAGTAGAACCACCAGAGCGGGAAATGTTGCAATGGGTAAACCAACAGAAGCACGCCATTTTAGAGCGATATCCCCATGAGCTATCTGGGGGACAAATCCAACGGGTGATGATTGCTATGGCCATCTCCTGTAATCCGTCTTTGCTGATTGCCGATGAGCCGACTACCGCCCTAGATGTGACCGTGCAGGCAACCATTCTGGATCTGCTGCGAGAATTGCGCGATCGGCGGGGCATGTCCATCATCTTCATTACCCATGATCTGGGCATCATTGCTGAAATTGCTGATACGGTGGCGGTGATGTATCAGGGCAAGATTGTTGAGTATGCCTCGGTATGGCAAATTTTCTCCAATCCGCAACATCCTTACACCAAAGGCTTGTTGGGGTGCCGCCCTCAACCGGGTCACCGCATGAAGTATTTGCCCACTGTTTCAGACTTTATGGAAGTGGTAGACGGCCCAACGGGAGAACCGCTGATCCAGGAGCGGCAGATGAGTTCGGAGCAGATCATGCGTTTGAGCACCGAGGTAAGTTCCACAGAGGTGAACGATCGCCTAGCCGCATTGGAGCAGCAGGCGGCCTTGTTGTCGGTAGAAAACCTGGAGGTACGCTATCCTGTGCGAGGCGTATTTGGGCAAACTCAGCGCTATTTAATGGCGGTGAATAATGTCACGTTTCAGGTGTATCCAGGCGAAACATTGGGGTTAGTGGGCGAATCAGGCTGTGGCAAAACAACGCTAGCTCGCACCTTGATTCGGTTGATCAACCCCGCCGCAGGCAAAATCATTTTTGATAATGTTGATGTGGCTCAGCTTTCGAGGTTAAAACTGCGTCACTTTCGGCGCGTAGATGCAAATCGATTTTC
>JAAUOQ010000317.1 GCA_012034795.1 Leptolyngbyaceae cyanobacterium CRU_2_3 | reverse complement strand
CTGTGCCACTGCTGAGAACCCTGCTGCCACTGATGCGGCGGCACCGCCACTTGACCCACCAGGCGTACAGTTGAGATTCCAGGGGTTGCGCGCCGGTGGAAAGGCTTCCACTTCGGTATAGGGCAAAGAACCCATTTCTGAAGTAGCAGTTTTGCCCAAAATCACAAAGCCTGCTGCCTTAATCCGCGCTACGACGCCATCGTCGTGTTCAGATACATGGTTCAGCATTCCTTTATTCCCGTAGGTACAGCGAACGCCTGCCACTGCGGTCAAATCTTTAATAGAAATGGGCACTCCCCAAAAGGGAGGAAGGTCTTGAGCGATCGCCAATTGCTCTGTTTTGGCTTTGGCATCTGCCAGAGCTAGCTCGGCTGTCACCGTGTAGAAGCTGCCCAACTGAGGATCAAGGTGTTGAATCCGATCCAGGTAAAGTTGTGTGAGTTCCAGAGGCGAAATGTCTTGGTTGCGAATCAGTCGGGCTTGTTCCAGGGCAGATGTAAAAGCCAAATCTAGGGAATCCATACCGTTGTCCTTACTGTTATCCTCAGTTGTCCTTCAGCGATCGCGTCATCAAGAAGCTAGTAAATTCCACTCAGTGAATTCTACTGAGCAAATTCCACTGACGTTAACAGCAAAGTTCGAGTTTTTAGGCATCCCATCTACCAGATTATAGATTGGCTGGAGGAATGGGTGGGATTCCGGGTGGACGCGGAACACCTGGCGGGACTTGAGAAACCTGCCGTGCTGCCGCTTGCCGGGGTGGAAAGACGCATTCTACAGTGATTTTGACGTTGCAACCCACTGTTCCCTTGGCCACATAGGGCATTCCGGTTTCGCCACCGACATTGATGCCAAACTCTAAATTGACCTTTTGCACATCTGCCAATGCCGCATCCTTAAAGGCATTCAGCGTATATTTAGTATAGATTTTGATCGTGCTTTGAATTTGCTCAAAGCTACGGGCAATTTGGGCAACACTATTGCCATCGCCCCAGCCTTTACTGCCCTCACGCCCCCGTTCTGCGGGTTCTTCAATGATCTCTGGCACCTCAACATCATCTTCCGCTTCAATATAGATAACCGTGTCTTCGTCAATTTGAACCGCTTGAAGTTTTGGCATAGTGATAGCACCCAAGTTGACTCAATCCTGCTCTAAGAGCATTCCCATTAGTGCCGCTATCTGCTCTACTGAGGCAGTATGTTCACGTCAGTAGGTTCATCCTGGTGTTTTCGATCCAGCATTGTAAAGTTCTAAAACAGGTTCGGATCTAGTAGTCAATTTTTTGTAGCATAAACTACAGAATTGAATTTTGAACCGCTGTCTTGGCATGAGGTTTAGGACAAGGTTTAGGACAAGGTTTAGGACAAGATAAAGTCTTCGCTGCATTGAAGGACAGGCGTATGAAATTAGAATCTGATGCTCGGACTTGGCAATTGGCTGGTGCTAAAGTTGCTTGTGAATGGGGAAATTTTTGCAGACTACCTCATATCTCTACAGCCCAGCCAGAACCTTCGACTTGGGTGAGATTGCTTTATCCCCCTACTGCTTTTAGCTTTGATGAAGCCTGGCTACTTTGCGAAATACCGGGCGATCGCTGGCTGGCTTGGGTGCCAGATCATGGCGAAGTTTTACTGACTTTAGATGAATTTGTATCCGATTTTTAGGTGCTTCCCCTCCCAGAATCGTGGAAAAGCCTCAAATATTCTGCCCAGCTTGTCATAACAACATAACAAGCTGGTATGGCTATATACCTTCTACTCCTCTAAATTTCTATAAGTTCCATAATTGAATGGTATGTGGGAGTATCAGGAAGCATATGACAGAGACAGCAGATGTTGTAGTAGTGGGTGGCGGCTGCATGGGAGCAGCGATCGCGCTGCACTTGGCAGAAAGGCAAGTCGGCAAGGTTATGCTGCTAGAAAAGCAAGATTTAGCCAATGGCGCATCAGGGAAGGGAATTGGCATTATCCGTACCCATTACACCCATCCCACTCTGGCCAAGTTAGCCCATCAGTCACTTCGGCGGTTTCATCAGTTCTCGGAGCGCTATGGTGGCTATGAGTCAGGATTTAATGCCTGTGGCTATTACATTTTGGTGGGTGAGGCGGATGTGCAAACGTTGGGTAGTTTAGTCAGTCAGCATCAGTCTTTGGGGATTAATATTCAAACTGTTGATCTCCAGCAGGTTAAAGCCGCTGCGCCTGTTGTTCATGTAGAGGATGTTGCTGCTGCTGCCTATGAGCCAGATTCGGGTTATGGCAGCCCGCCTCAGACAACTCATGCCTTTGCTCAACGAGCCAGAGAGTTGGGAGTGGAAGTCCGGACTCATACTCCTGTTACTGACATCAAGCTAGATATTGAGGGACGAATTGAGGCTGTTGTGACCCCCCAAGGGGCGATCGCGACCCGAACAGTTGTAGACTGTGTCGGTCCTTGGTCCCGTCAGTTTACCGCTGCTTTAGATTTGCCATTTCCAGTGACTCCCATTGTGGAGCATGTCGTAGTTGTGGAGCGACCTGCCACCGCCGCCGCATTTCATCCCGTTATTTCAGACCTGATCAATCTTTGCTATGTGCGGTCGGATGCCGATCAGTCCTATACGCGCATTGGTAACTCTGACCCGAAATATCATGCTCAGTTTTCTCTCAATGACGCCGATGAATTTCAAGGACAGATGTTTCCCAATATCTGCGAGACTTTACACCAGAAGTTGATCCACCGAATGCCCGCTCTAGCGTCGGGAACCCTGTCCCAAACTTACTCTGGCATCTGGGGCGTCACGCCAGATTATCAGCCAATTATCGACCGCCTGGAACATGTACCGGGTTTGTATTGTGCGATCGGGTTTAGTGGGCATGGCTACAAGCTCAGCCCCATTATCGGGGATTTAATGAGCCGCTTGATTATTGGAGCTACCAACGAGATGGTAGATGAACTGAAGCTCTTCCGCTACAGCCGTTTTCAGGAAAATGATTTGATTAAAGCACCGCTGAGCTATTCTCAGGCGAAGGGGTTGAGGTAAGAGGGTGTTTGAATAGAATTTGCATGTAAGGGGCGATCGCCCAACTTTACGCTTCAGGTTTGACCTGCATCACAATCAGCGTCATATCATCTTCATTGTGCCGTTCTGCCCCAATGAACTGTTGAACCTGGTTGAACAAGTATTCCAGAATGGCTTGAGGCGTTTCACAGTGGCGACAAGCCCACTGAAAGTGGCGGGCCAGACTTTCTTCATCGAAGCGATCGCCATTCTGGCTCGCGGCGTCAGTAAAGCCGTCGGTATAGTAAATAATAGTGTCTCCGGGCTGAAGCTGCACTTGGGCTTCGTGGTACTGAGAATTAATATCCAAGCCAATCAACATTCCCAGGGTGTCCAGACGCTTCAGTGTACCTGTAGCAGCCTGCCACAGTAGAGGAGGATTATGAGCGGCGTTGCTATAGCACAAGGTACGGGTCTTGGCATTATATTCCGAGTAAAACAGCGTCACGAAGCGGTTAGAGTTCTCCAAATCGGCATACATGACATGGTTCAGATGTTGCAAAATCCGGGCAGGGGAGTGAGCATTTAGCACTTCAGCCCGCAACATCCCTCGGAGCATTGTCATAATCAGTCCGGCTGGTACACCTTTGCCCATGACATCGCCGATCGCCAGGCTCCAGTGTCCTGTATTCATCCGCCCCGTTTTCTTGGCAAGTCTGGCGTCATAATTGACAGGGATGAAATCGTAGTAGTCTCCGCCCACTCGGCTGGCAGTTCGACACAGCGCTGCCAGTTCAATCCCATCAATTTTAGGGCACTGGCGCGGCAGCAACTGAAGCTGAATTTCTGCTCCAATTTCCAACTCGCGATCGAGCCGCTCTTTTTTGCGGAGTTCTACCGTTAACTCGTCATTTTCAATGGCAACTGCTGTTTGATCTGCAACCAGGCGAACCAACTTTTGCCGGGTTTCTGTCCAAGCATATTCTGGGTCACGACTAAAGACATATAGCCGTCCTCGCTCAACGTTTTTAGTCAGAATGGCTGTCCCAAACAACTGGACGGTAGAACCCAAAAAATGGTTGACGTGATAGTCCAGTGCGGCTGTGCGGTTGCTGGTATCGGCTGCCATTTTGCCGTAGGCAGGGATGGGCGCTGTGGCAGTAAGCTGGCGCGCCGCTGACTCGATTGCCGCCTTGACATCCTGACAGCGGCTATCCTGGCAGTGTAGCCGCTCTAAACGAACCTGACCGTTGGGTTTGTAAAGCACTAGTGCTCCGCCATCTGCGTCTGTCACACGGCTAGCAATCAGCGGGGTTAGTTCCAAAAATTGATTCAGGTTTTTAAAGCTGCGGAGGGCAAACCCCAAAGAACTCAATAAGTCTTGGATTTTAGTTTGCTCACGGTGTAAACGAGACACCAACTCCTTGAGCGCAAACACAGGAGTGATGTCTGGTGGCAAGTTGCCACCAGGCAAGTCAGAGGGTTGGGAGGGCTGTCGAGGAGCTGGCACAGCAGTCATTGAGTATGAAGTCAGGGCGAATAAACAGGGAACACAACGGTCAGAGAAACAGGCAGGAATAGCAGGAATAACAGCGTGCGATGCACCTGGGCAAATAGGGTGAGTTAACCAAATCTGAATAAAAGATAAAGCAAGATGGACAATTGTCTAGGGGTAAATTCTAACGAATGCCAGAGCGATCGCCCCAGCAGTTGCTAAAACGATCGGTTGCATGTTATTAATAGCGCTAATTTTCCATCTTGCCAACAAAAAATTAATCATCCCTCCTAAAATACCCGTAAGTTCTCATCTTCGGCCAAAAAAAAGGGTGTGCTTGTGAAGACTTGCTCAGATAGTATTCAATTTCTGTCACTTTTATAGGACGACTCAACTTAGTTTGACAGACAAATTTGATCAGCAAGTGATGGACTATGGCAACTCAATTTAGTTTGACAGACACATTCGATCAGCATCAGCAGATGATGCAGCGCTGTCTGGCATTAGCCAAACAAGCCCAAGGGCAAACAGCCCCTAATCCACTGGTGGGAGCCGTTATCGTTCAGGCAAGCGAAATTGTGGGAGAGGGGTTTCATCCCCAAGCGGGGCAGCCCCATGCTGAAGTATTTGCGCTCAGAGCTGCGGGAGCAAGGGCAAAAGGCGCAACAATCTATGTGAATCTGGAGCCATGCAGCCATTATGGACGAACTCCCCCCTGTGCTGATGCGCTGATTGCCGCAGGAATTGCCAGAGTCGTGGTGGGCATGGTCGATCCCAACCCCAAAGTAGCGGGTGCGGGCATTGCCCGGTTGCGTCAGGCAGGCATAGAAGTGGTGGTCGGTGTTGAAGAAGCAGCCTGTCAGGAGCTAAATGAAGCTTTTGTTATCGGATTTTGCACCAGCGCCCCTTCGGAATT
>JAAUOQ010000013.1 GCA_012034795.1 Leptolyngbyaceae cyanobacterium CRU_2_3 | reverse complement strand
TGCAACTCCTAATCCCAGTAGTCTGGGTCAATTTCTGGGCACATGGCCTATAGCGGCTATTTTGGCTACTTCATTGGTTTGAGTATTCTCAAGCCACGCCGACGTTGGCAAATCTTAGGGATTGGTTATCTCACGGCTGCTGCTTTACATGCTCTCTGGAATGCAACTGGACTGATGCATCCTGTCGTACTTGCCGTGATCGGCAGCCTTTCTTATGCGTTTTTAGCCGCCGCAATCTTAAAAGCGAGGGCACTATCGCCCAACCGGGCGCAGAACTTTGCAACTCGGTTTACTCGATTACCTTAAACTCATTACTTCAAATATTTAGCTTCGATGTTAGTGAGGAGCAAATCGCTAAAAGCGGCTCAAGCTTATTCAATCGGTAATTGATCGATCGCATATCGAGCAATTGCTAGGCTCAAGCGGGCTTGTTCGATACTCGAAAGTTCTTGCCACTCAGCACAACGTACCGATCGCAATGCCACTTCTAAAACTTCGGTTTCAGAACCCCGCATGGCATAGGCAAAAGGGCGCGCCAAGACTTGCAAATCTTCTTCGCCCCAAGTGGGTAAACAGTCCTGAACCGTATGCACAAGTTGATCTGCCAGAGACAAGTTAGACGAAATCACCTGTTGAGCACGCTGGACGATGGTATTTAAAAGGTGTTGAGGAACTTGGGTAGAAAAGCGCTGGAAGAATTCTGTGTTCAGGATGCGGCTGGCTACTTCTTGAGCAGGTGCAACCTTGTGCCAAAGTTGGTTGAATTGGTTAGCAAGGGCTTGAACAGGCGCTACAAAGTCCTCATCCGTCCAGCCTGCCTTGAACACTTCCTGCTCTAGGGCTGTAAAATAGACTCGGCTTCAGGTTCAGCCGGATTACAGGGATAGCAAGACGCGGATCCTTGAAGAATGATTTGCAGCAGTTCTAGTTCTGCCTGAGACTGAAAGGCAGAAATTAGAGGGCGGATGGGTTCGTTAGGCATAATGGACTCCTACAGCTTACGCAATTAGACCACATTTAACTGTCGCTTACTCCGAATTACTACAAGCGCTCTGAGTGCCGTTCCGCACTCGAAAACACTTTTATCAGAAATTTGCAGATTTTTTATGCAAAAGATGCCAAACTTTTCTGCTCGCCGACTCATTATGACTCCTAATAAATCTATCCCTCGATAATAAATTCCAGTGCTTGACTGCGGGGATTACCAAACTTAAGCTGAGTTTTTGAAATCAGTGGAACTTCCTGATGATGAACTTTATGCCAACCTTCGTCTCCTAATACCCAAGTTCCCCAACGTGATCGATCTCTCAATAAATAAGTTGGCTCCACATCTTCTTTCCAAGACGAATCACGGTAGAAAATTTCGGCATGTTCGCGAGACACCTCTGGCTGTTGTAATACCACATCATTACCGTCGCCGCGTCCAACCCGCATGATGCCACCCCGCACCGACCAGACTTGATTGGGAGAAGCCATCGATCGCAAATAAGCAATTGGAGTTTGTCGCCCTAGCCAACTGGGAGAGGCATCGGGAATTTCTGTCACCCCCTCCGTAAAAGGTTGGATCAATTCACCGTTAAACTCCGGGTGCATATACAGCACAGGCAGCGTCCAAGCAGGCTGATTGAACTTGTAAAGCGTCAAAAGCTGCTGCCGGGCAATCGCTACTGCTTCGTCAATAGGCGATCGCTCTGCCAAAGCACGGGCAAAAACCTGGATAAAACTCAGGGCTTCCTGATCAGCAATAGAATCGCGCATGCCTAACACGGCTGGCACCCCGTGATGAATCAGCACTTCTGCCAAACTGCTCCGGGGAATGGTCTGCTGCCCTTGTTGATCAGGCTGCGCTCCCCAGCAGGCATTAAACACAGCCAGTTTCACCTGGCAGCGCACCAGAACTTGTGCCAACTCTGTGCCGCTAATGGAAGCTTCTGGCTGCAACAGCAACATGCCACCATCAGGCGCTGGAACACCGTGTCCTGCGTAAAACAAAACATTGTAGCTGCCAGATTCTAAGCAGCTAATCAGTTCTGCGGGGTTGGGCTGCACCAGTGTCGTCACCTGGCAAAGTGCTGGAGTAGTCATGCGGTTATTGCGGAGATCAGTCGTTGCTGCCGTCTCCAAAACTTTAGCGAGGGATGCTGCTTCCTGTTCCAGGCTAAGTTGCAAAGTGGAATGAGGCGTTTCTGAAAAATTAGAATCAGCATCACGCCCCAAAACGAGAAGAATTTTGAGAAATTGCTCTGATCGCAACGGCGGCAGCGGATCAACATCGCTCGTGGTGCGGCTGAATAAAAGCTGTTGGCTCAGAGAAACAGCCTGTTTACCAGGCTGCGGCTGCATAATTTCCCAGGGCAACGGAATCAAATCTGGATCACGGATTTCTAACCGCAGTCGTAAGGGTCGCATCTGTCCCATAGCCATGCCCTGACTCTGGTTAAAGCTCATTTGAATAGAGCCATCAAATAACCACTGCCACAAGTTGATACCTAGGTTTTGCATCAGCCGCCCCGTGTAGCTGGTGGGTTGGCTAGGATTGGGGGCACCTGTGATCTCAGGTTGGCTAAAGTCTAAAAGTGGGGGTGGGAGAGGATCGGCAGTGCCAATATGCGGCACCATGGGTAATCCGCGCAGCGAGAAAATACCCTGCCAGTGTTGCCAGAGTTCAGTGAGTGTTTGAGTCCACATGCGATCGTGGTGGACATAGCCTCCTGGGTAGGGAGCCTGAAACACCCAAATTGCATAGTGTTGCGGCTCGGCAGCCGTTAAACGGGCGATCGCTAAACTGAGGCAGGGATTATCAGACGCAGGCATGTAAAACTATGGACTTTAAGACCTAAACACACCAATCAATGGCCGGACGTATGGCTCGATCCATATGGCTCAACCTGTCTTTACAAGTCTATCTGGTCTGAAGAGACAGATGAATGTCTGCCCAAACCTTTTTAGCCTTCTATTTGTAAGAGAAACGACGGGGATCGTTAAATAAAGTCGGGGATCGCTCAGCAGTGATTGACTCACTTCCTTAATAACTCACCCACTAGCTTGCCAAAGTTAGGAAGCTGAACCATTGTTTGCCATATGAGATGGACGCAAATTGCCAAGGTTAGGCAGATTTAGCGTCGTTGGACTTGCACATGCACCCTGCACCTCCAGAGAGTTCTGGATTAGCCTCACTAATGGTAGAACATCTTTTTCCCGGATCCAGCCAACTTGTCCAGGTTGAAGGAAAAAACCTGGTGATGTCGTCACAATCGGGGAGGCAGAGTCATCAATTTGGCGACTTACTGCTGGATTAATCCCTGCTTCCCCAGGGCTAGAAGCAGGGTCAGAAGGCTGTGCCGACGATTCTGGACTAGTGCCAGCAGGCGTCGAGCAAATCCGTAGCTGTACCCACCGATCTTGCTGAGTTGTTCCCCCCATTCTCAAGACCTCCAGTATACTCCCGACTGGAACAACTCCTAAAGTTTGAGGCACAGCTTTAGGTAAATTAGCTGGAGTGGATGAACCTAGAGGCAATGGTGGAAGTGGGCTTGATAGCAGCTTGGGCAATTCTAGATTTGACTCAGGGGTTTGAGTTACTCCTGGGACAGGAGAAGGTTGCTGAGAAGGTTGCTGAAATTGAATTCGTGAACCTACATTGAGCGATCGCAAACCTGAATCAGGCAAGAAAGCCGTGTCGGGCAAAGGAGTAGAAACAGTTGGAGGAATTGGACTGGGTAGCAAACTGGGCAGGCTAGGCACAGGGCTAGAGCTAGGTAACTGGGCCCGTTTGGTAAAGGCAGGTAGTAAAGCAACTATCAAACCTGCACCTAAACCCAGCAGTACTACGATGCCCAATAATAGCGGTAACAAGTTAGATTTAGAGGGATTTTGTCGCAGGATCTGGGTTTCTAGTGTAGAAGCAATGCTTGAGTCAGGTGATACAGATCCCGACTTGTGTGAAGGAATGACCGTCGCTCCCGTCTACTTCTTGGTGTCAGTTCGCTGAGACTGCCGCAGCAGGGAGTTCAGCTAAGGTGGGGAGTTGGCTGAGCAACTTCCATCTGACATTGCAACAGCCCTACAGTAGCATTGTCATATCCATTGAGTGTATTAGCAATCTCAACCAGTCGTCTGGACACCGTCGTCAAGTCGGCTTTGCCATCTAAAATTGGCAGAATTTCTGTATCCCAACAAGTTTCTACACGATCATTGTCGCTCAAGCCATCGGAGCAAAAGAGAAAAATGCTGTCTTCATCAACAATGAATCGCTGTACCGTGGGGTAGAGCAAGTTAGAACTTCCCATTCCCAAGGCTTGCACAAGCGAACCTGCGCTCGGCTGTTGCAAGGCTTGACGATAAGCACTGTAACCTAAACGAACTTCACGAGAGGCTACATCGTCGTCCAGCGTAATTTGATGACAGCCCCAGCGGGTTATCCAGTAAGCTCGACTATCGCCTATATGGGTAACGTAGAGTTCGTAATCGCGCATTAGCCCCATGACCAACGTGGTTCCCATCCGTTGGCGATCATGTCGTTGCTCGCTATCATTACGCTGGCTGATCTGATCATTGGCTGAACAAGCTGCCTTCTCCAACTCTACCGTCAGCGTGATCGGATCTAAAGCTTTTGGCTTCAAGACTTTCATGCGTTGCTCAATTGCCTCGATCGCCAAGTTAGAGGCGACATCTCCTCCCTGATGCCCACCAATACCATCACAGACGATCACAAGCGGTATGGCAGGATTTTGTATTTTTGTGCCGCTTTGAGGATAACAGGCGTCCTCGTTACGCTGGCGAGTTGGTCCTTGATCAGTTAGGGTGGCGACCTGAATTTTGCGAGTATAGACTTGTCCAATCTGAGCGATCGCTTCATCTAGCCGCTCAGTAATCTGCTCTGCATTATGAATTTGTCCCTGGATTAACTGTTGGCTAATTTGCCGAATCCGAGTGGCAATCTCCGGTTTAGCCGTCTCAGACCATTGCAACCAAATTTTTCCTAGAGCAGATAGCGAAATTGGAGCTTGAGTAGCATCTGAACGTAACTCCAATAGCCGCAGAATACCACCTTCTACCCGTAATAGTTCTACATCCAGCAAACTGGATACAACCTGTTCACTGCTTAAGGGTTGCCACAAGTTGGCCATCTGCCAAAGCCAATTGAGCTGGCGCAGCGGATTTGCGGACTGCCAAGCCTCAAGCAGTTGGGGGAACAAGGGGGCAGATCCCTCGGCAAATTTCAGATCAGCCTTATCTTCACTGAAGGGCACCCAGATTGGAGCGTAATCTAATAGCAGTAGCCCTGAATCAGGATGTGCTGTGGGCAGCCATTCATAAACTTGGGGAACATGCAGCCGTAAGGGAGAAAGCCGCAAGTATGGCAAGAAATGGGCAGGTAGCTCTGAGGAATTAATAGAGGGCAGAGCAGGTTTTGTATCTAAAAAGATCTGTGAACCTTTGTAGAGGAAACGATCGCCTAACAAACTGCCAGGTTGATAAGCTGCGACATCTGCGATTGCCCACAAGTATTGCTGTACCAGACGGGTTCGGCACTTGTGACAGAACTTATTTTCTTCAGGATTCGCAGCCTGACAGTTGGGGTTGGGGCAATCGAGCATTGCTGCGGCGTTTTTCATCAAGCCAAAGGTACAGCAGTCCTATTAACATTTTAGACCTCCTTAAGCAGACCAAGTCTCTCTCCGAGGGTTAGGACTAATTTGAGATTCGATACTAGTTTGAAATTTGATCTCAATCCTCGTGAGCAGACAGGTTTTGAGGTCGTGGGAGTTCCTACACTGTAAATCTCAAAACTCCTGCTCACTGAATTACGAGATGGTTGTCTGAAGGCTCATCAGAGATTCGAGGCAGTCCCATGCTGTAATTGTGTACCCGACTATTGAGATTGTAGGCAATGGCTCCAGAGTGAAGCAGCGATCGCACCGTGTGTTCTAAATCAGAACCCATACGACGCAAATTGTAGTCGGTTAGATTTTCTCCTTCGTAGGCTGCCACCAGTGCATCAAATTGACGATGAACTTGTTGCAGGGCTGCTTCATTCCAAAGAAATTCATTGTCTGGATCTATGTCCAATGTCAATGTGTTCTCACTGGGAAGGAGTTCTTCATCGCTGACCTCGGCAGCAAAGATGCGGATATGGCGAGTTGTGGACTTAAGCAGCATAGTTTGTTCTAAGGACACACTAAATATCTGTATCTATTAAATCTATATCGATTCAGGTTAATCTTACAGCCGTGGTAGAAGATAGCCGTTGTTATCTTTGAAAAACAGAGCTGATTTTGTACAGCGTTATCAGTCAGTTGTAAATTTCAGTCAGTTGTAAATTAAGGAGAGCAATCTAAAAGTGCGCGCTTTAAAGAATTTCTCTTAGAATAGGGAAACATTTGCGGGTAGACTCACGGAGTTGGGGTATACCAACTAGCTGGTTCGCAAAACTCGCCCTTCAAAAATTAGACTTTCACACAGATCCTTATCAGCACCAGCAACCCCCAGTAAAACTTGCTTATTCCAGTGTTCCAGCGAGAGGAAGCGATCGCATGACTAAACCCACTTCCCCACAGAGCTACCTAAATCGTAGCGTTTTTCGGAAGCGTAATGATATCAAGCGCGATGGTCATGAAAGCAGCCGTTTGTTAAGAATTCAGGATCTGATTAGAAACCTATCCTTAGTGGCAACAAGCAGTGCTGTTTTAATTGCCTTGTTTCTGCTGACAGGAGTGTGGCGCTCTGGAACCAGTTTCTTTAGTGATCTATCGACCTTGTTTAACCAACCACAGCCAGAGCCAAAAGTAGATCTACGAGCGATGGTTGTGCAACAAGTTCGCAATGCCAGTGAACTCACGACAGCCGTTTATGCGATGGAGACTGTTGTACCTGCCAGCCGCGATCGCACTCTGGGTGGTTATGTCGTGGGTACCACAACGTTGCTCTACATTGCCTATGGTGAGGTTCGAGCCGGTGTAGATTTATCAACCCTCCAAGACACAAATGTTCAAGTAACTAGCAATTCAATTACCCTACGGTTGCCGCCGCCCCAAATTCTAGATAGTAAGATTGATGTCAACCGCTCTAAGGTTTATAACTACGACCGAGGGTTCATGGGTTTAGGCCCAGACGTAGCACCAGAGCTTCAGGAACTTGCCCAGCGCGAGACCTTACAAAAGATTGTAGAATCAGCTTGTACAGGTGGCATTTTACAGCAGGCCAATGATCGCGCTAAACTGGCAATTAGCCAACTCTTGGCGACTACAAATCACAGTCACATTCAGGTGTTAGTTGAAGACCAGGCTCCGTCAACTTGTGCTGTCGCTAGCCCCTCCCCAATTCACCCAGGTTCTAGCAATCCAGGCCATAGCTCCCCATTCACCCCTTTGCCCACTCTTGAGCTTCCGGCACAACCCTCTCTCATGGAGCCAGGATTACCTCAACCTCCAGCTTAAGAAATCAAACATCAGGGATCTCTACGTAATAGTCTATCAAAGTCTAGTAGGATTTGTTACCGATACTGCGAAAAACCAGTGTTTTTTCGCAGAGAAACTTCTCGGCAGACAGATTAGGATGGCGACGAGGTTGCCCATAGAATCAATGCCCAGTTTTACAATTCAGACCGAATTTAATTTGCTCAATCTCAATTCGCTTAAATCATAAGGTTTAGCAATTGCCCTAACCAGTAATCGCCAGTATCAACCAGCTTGATGTGGTTCAGATTTTGAAGGCTTTCGCCCTTTCTGCCCAGACTCCCAGGTTGAGTTAGACCCATAGGAGGGCTGAAATTTTGGGCATTGAGTGGGGCAACCTAAGCTTTAATCACCCTCCCAAGACAGATCTAGAACACTAAGGAAGACATGGCAGATAGAGATAATCGTCTGAATGGTGCCTCAAGCCAGAGTTTGCCCATCAATCGCAATGACAAGCTAGGGAAGCAAGACCTGGATGACTTGTTTAAGTTTAGCCTGACTGCCAAAAGTAGTCTGACTCTACGGGTTTCTAACATCAAGCGAGGGGCCAACTTTGATGTAGAAATTTACGGATTTAAACCCGATACTACGATTCCTGCCAAGGTTGGTAGAACAGAATTTAGGAAGCTGAGAGCCAGCGATCGCAACAGATACTTAACTCTTGCTGGCTCATCTCGGAAAAGTGGCAACAAGGCCGAAGCGATCGAATTATCAGAACTGTCGGCTGGTAACTATGTAATTCGAGTCCTGCAAAGGCAAGGCGATAGCAGATATAGGCTAACAACGAACGCAACGGTAATTAATGATGGCACTGGCGGTAGTGGTACTGGCGGTACTAATACTGGCGGTACTGATACTGGCGGTAGTGGTACTGGCGGTAGTGGTACTGGCGGTACTGGTACTGGCGGTACTACACCGGGAAACACCATTCAAACTGCGATTGATCAGACCGTTCCTAACACATCTATCACTGGGACGCTCAGCGACGCCGATACCCAAGACTTCTACAAAGTCACACCCACTACCGCAGGAGACTACCTCTTTGACCTGAGCGGAACTGGTGGAGATGCCAACCTTGAAATTATTGGCGCTGACCAATCCACTGTTCTCAAACGGGGCATCAACGCTGGCAACGAGAAATTCATTTTGCCTCTGGCCGCAGGCACTCCCTACTACTTCCGTGTCTTGCAAGCCGGTTCAGGCAATACGATTGGCTATGCATTAGGCGTTACGCAATTATCTGATACCTATGCCGGTAAATACGACAACGGCAATGGCTTAGGCACTGCCACAGCGCTCAATTTAGCTACAGACCAAAACCTCTCCAACTATGTGGTTGATCAAGGCATCAACTCACCAGAAGATCTATTTTCCTTTAACGTCAGCACGGCTCAAGCCTTTGTCACCCTCAATCTGAGCAACATGCCGATCGGGGATCTGGGCCTTCAGATCTTCAAACAGGGTGAAACACCTGAACAGGGCTTGACGCGAAACTTTGCGAGAAATCCAGACGGTAGCTATCCTTCGGAGATCTTAGCGGGTCGAGTCACGGCAGGAACTTTATTACATTCGCGTTATTCCGGGTGCAGCAGGCGAAGGCTCTACCTATAATTTGTCGGTTAGCCTATCCGATAAAACAGGGGTGCCCGCTATTTCCAGAGATATCAAATTTGGTACGGATGGCTCTGCACCCCAAAATATTACCGCTGTAGGTGGGTTGGTTTACTTCTCCGCCAGTGATGAAAGTGGTACGGCCCTGTGGCGCTCAGACGGCACATTGGACGGCACCGCGAAGATTCGCTCCTTCAGTTCGTTAGGGCAATTTGTGGCAGTCGGCAGCCGCCTCTACTTTGCAGCCGAGGATGGTTCCACGGGTAGGGAACTGTGGACTACCGATGGTAATACTGCAACTCAGGTGGTGGATCTCAATCAAAGCGCTGGGGGTAATAACAGCGGTTTGCTTGGTACACCACAGCTGACGGCTGTAGGCAACAATCTCTACTTTGTTGGTAGCCCCAGTACTGCAGATGAAGCCCTGTACCGAGTTTCTGGCAACACAGTGACAGTGATTGCTCGCAGCAATGGCACCCTCAAAAATCCAGATGGTACAGATAATAGTGCACCCATTATTCTCGGACTTGCCAACTTGACGGGCATTGGTAATACACTCTACTTTGCTGGTGTAACTGGCGTTCCTAGCGTTCCTAGCGTTCCTATGAGCCCACTAAGATCAACAGGTAGTGAGTTATTTAGCATCAGCAATAGCGCAAACACACCCACGCTAACTGAGCTTCAACCGGAGACAACCGGCTCCAGTCCCAATAACTTTACCCAGGTTGGCAGTCAATTGTTTATGACAGCGATCGTGCCAGGATCGAATCGCACCCAGCTAATCCGGATTGATACTGCTACTTTGGGCACTGATAATCCCACCTATGCAGTTGTTAACTCGTCAGGAAGTACTCTCGCCTTTGGTACCACTGACAAGCTACAGTACACTGTCACCGATAATGGAGCATTGTACTTTGCTGCGATCAGCGACTTGGAAGGCTCAGAGGTATTTAAGCTCGACAATCCTGCCGCTGCTGCTAACAACAGTGTCCTGGATACAGGGGCGGCCGTCAGTGACATTGTGTCTGGACTCGCTGGATCTACGCCAACTAACTTAGTTCACATTGGTAACACAGTATACTTTTTTGCCACTAATGATGAAGACATTAACGGGACTCTCATAGGTAATGGTAGAGAACTTTGGAGCACAACTGGCACAGTCACTGGCATTGTCAAGGATATCTCTAGTGGAACTAACAGTGGTATTGCTCCCACTGCAGAAATGGTGGTGTACCAAAATAAGCTCTACTTCACTGCTGACGACTCGACTGATGGGACTGAACTTTGGACAAGCGACGGAACAAGCAACGGTACGACTGCACTTGTTATTAACGCAGTTGCTGGGGAGGGGTCAAATCCAACCGGCTTGACGCCTGTAGGTAATACGAGTTTGTTCTTTGCGGCGACGGATGGTTTCAACGGAGAAGAACTCTGGTCAATTTAGCCACTTAATTCTCCCGTCCGCATAACTTCAGTTATTGAAGAGTATTTGAAGTCACTGCCTTTCAATTCAGAAAGGCAGTTTTTTATGCTTGCAAAATAGATTGCTATTTTGGCCAGCGCCTACCAGATTTGAAAATCTTGAGCGATCGCTCAACAAAAGCTAGATCAAACCTATTCACGCCTCCAACTGGAAGAGTCAACCGTGCAAATGCGTTCTCACAAACCAACTTCTCTAAACTTAGACAAAATTACTGGCTATTTTGTGATATAGAAAGCCGACTCTAACCATGCCCACCTACTCCCTTGGAGGCATGGCAATGCCAGGAACAAAGCCGTTTGGAATTAATCGTAACTCTGCAAATATCCACGAATTAAGTTTAAGGAGTGGCGATCGCCGAACTTATAGAGGTCAAATTGGTAACTCTAAGCCTGAATTCTTCTACCGCCTCCATTTCAACCAAAGCAGTGAAATTAACTTGTCTTTAACCGGACTCCAGGCAGACGCTAACTTATTTCTTCTGAAGCAAAATAGCAAAACTCTCAAGCGATCCAACAAAGTGGGTACGGCTCCTGAGTCAATTCAGTACAAGGTTGAGCAAGGGACTTATTATGTCCGAGTATCTCGCGAACGAGGCAACACGCCATACAAGCTCAATTTAGCTGTTAAGTCATCTCAGACTGATGCTGAGCCGCCATCCCCTGCTTTAAACAATTCCTCTTTTGTTCAGCGTGTCGTTGACTTAACTAATGCTTACCGGACTCAAGCAGGTTTGCAACCGCTTAAACTCAATGCCAAACTATCGGCTGCTGCTTATAAACACAGCCGTGATATGGCATTGAATGACTTTTTTAATCACACTGGATCGGATGGCTCTAGAGCAGCCGATCGCATCTCCAAGCAAGGCTATAACTATGGGAATGCTGGAGAGAATATTGCTGCTGGATACACTACTCCTGAAACAGTTTTCCAAGGCTGGATGAATAGCCCTGGGCATCGGGCCAATATTCTGTACCCAAACGTTAAAGAAATAGGGGTAGGTTTCTATTTTTTGTCTAATGATTCTGGAAAAGCACCCTACCAATATTATTGGACACAAGCTTTTGCGACTCCAGCGGGATAGGAAATCTCAACTATGTCAGCCTTAAAATGTGTCAATCTGTTAAGTTGCCAGAGGGTTGGGCACAGGGCGGACAAAGGATGGTAGATCGACTCCTCCAGACGATCGCTGCTTGCGAGTAGGACGTAGCGGATATACCACTGGCGAGGGCCAACCCGAATGAGATAGTGCAGGGATAAAGCTCTGCCCATCGGGTTCGGCAGCAGAATCTGCTTCTAAGTGAGGTTCTTGATGAACGTTCGGGCTGAGACAGTTGGGCTACTTCTGGGGTGTGCAATTCTGGGGGTGTGCAATTCTGGGGTGTGCAGTTCTAAAGGATGAGGCGATCGCGTTTGCGGATCAGACGAACTGGTTTCCAAGGGTGATAGGGATGCCTCATTAGGAAATGGCACAGCATTAAAATCGATCGCTTCAAAAGCCAGGAAGTCACCCGATAGGCTGGCTCTGACTACATCTTCTGTCGAGACTTCAATTAGCCGAGCTAAGTCTTGCCAGAGGGCATCTTCAGCATCTTCTGGATCGGGCACTACCTCTAGGGATGCCAAGGTTGTCTGTGTCCCAAGCTCTGTCAGAGAAAGGTCAGGCTCTTTGGGAGAGTTAGGCTGGACAGAGCTTGTTTCAGATATGACAGCGGGAATAACGCTGTTGACTGCTGCCGCTAGCAAGTCGGCTAGCGGTTGAACTACCGTGTCTAATGGATGAGTCAAGTCAGCTTCAGACCAAACTTCTTGAGACTTTAAATCGTAGCTCACCCAATCTGGAGGGGTAAGCTGTGTCTCAGCCGATGCCTCTACGTCAGCCGTTAATTTTTCCGTTATTGCTGTTGGGGAAGTAATAGGAGCAGGGAGTTCAGAGACAGAAGCGGGAAGTTCTATGAGAGACAACCTTGGGTTAGCTTCAGGTTGAGCCATCTGATTGCCAGCCTCAGAGAGGTGTGTTCCTGCGTGAGTTCTCACTTGAGATGGGGAATTTTCAAGGATTTGTGGTTCAGCAGTCTGCGAGTCAACTAAGCCACTTGGATATACCTTCATCCAGGGAAACCGAGACGTAGCCACTTCTGTTTCAGATGACCAAGGCTGAATTCGTTGAGTTTTCAATAAAAAAGGATTTTCCCCTGCCGCCGCAGATGCCTCTGGTCCCAAATTGTACTGAGGGGTTGGTACTTCCAAACATTTCTCCAGGGCTGCTTTAAATTGCAACGTGTAGCGTTGCTGACGATGCAACCGCGCTTGCAGATCGCGATTTGTTGTTTCAGACTGAGACAAGAATTGCACCTGCTCGTTGTAACGCTGCTGAATCAAGGCAGCTTCTCGCTCCAATTCAGCGGCTCGTTCTTGGCTGCTCTCCAACTGTCCAGTCAGAGTTTCAATCAAAATCTGTTGTCGCTGGTTGGCTTGGTGAGCAAATTCAAGCTGGTTGAACAGGCTGATCATTTGCTCTTGGGCTGAAGCCATCTCATTCGGGCTAAAAGTGCAGGGATCTAAAGGGAGAGGTGTTTGGCTAATCAATTGATAGTCTTGCGATCGCCCCACCTCAGCTTGTAAGGCAATTTGGCTAGTCTCCAAGGCTTCCTCTAACTGCGACACCCGATCGAGTAAGATGCTGTTGCACTGATTCAATTCCTGAATCAGGCTGATGAGGTCGGTAATATCGGCAGAATCGGTAGAGTGAGCCGCATTTTCTGACCAAGCAGCGATCGCTGTCATGGGGGCCGCCAAATCAGGGTGAGGAGCAGGAACGGCAGTTGGAGTGGGGACTGATGGCGAATGCTCTATTTTTTGGAGAGAAGCCTGGACATCCTCAATGCCCGTCTCAGCATTTGCCTCAGACAAGAGGTTTTTTACTGGAAAATCGCCTTGTAAATCTGTATCTTCAGCAAGATCAGCAAAGGATTATCCCAATTGAGAGGGGATTCTGCTGATCCAGGTTGACCTGGACGATTGGACGGGGCGTTTGATTCACTCATAGCTCTCACTCAAAGGCATATCTTGGACAGTTCAATAAAGTCAGCCATAGCTGAGACATTAGTCAGTGCTTTCCACTATGCTTCCAGCACACCTATCTTGAAAATTCGTCTTGATGTAAAACTTGATGTACGACAAGTGCAGCATTTACTGATAGCACAGAAACAGAATGGGGTCAAAAGTTACAAGTAAGGATGATCATTAAGGACCGATCGCTCAAATCTTTGTTATTAATTGATTACGAGAGAATTTATGGTTGTGCGAGTTGTCAGGTAAATATACCGCATTTACTTTAATTTAAATCTCTGTTTTTGACACTTCCTGTTTTTGACAGTTATTTTAAGGCTTGTTTCAGCAACTCTTGATGGATCAAAGCTTGATCAACCAAAGTATAGAGACGATCTCTAGAAATGGCATCGCCGTTGGCATATAGGTTAATCCAATCTTGGCTAATTTGTACAGAATCTGTGGGCATCTGATCGAGTCGCCAACCTGGCAGATCTAAATCCAGCATAAGCTGTGAAACTTTGGGATCATAGCTAATGGCAAAACACCGGCATGCAGAAGCGGCTGCCATGATTAATCCATGAAAGCGCATGGCGATCGCCATCTCCACACCTCGAAAGACCCCTTTTAACTGTTGGGGATCGGATAAAGTCAAGAGATGACTGACGCCGGGCAGTTGGGGTTGAATCGCTTGGGCAATTGCTAAATCCTGGGCTGGCTGAAACGGAATCAACAAAATCGTGGTCTGCGTCGCTTTCTGAAAATCGATTAATGCCTGTGTCAAAATTGCCAGACGTTGAGGTGTCAGAGAGGGGTGCGATCGCAAAGCAACGGCAACTCTAGGCGCAGGGATATCCCACAGTCCTGGTACAGGGGTAGACTGCAATGCCCACACTGGATCAGGAGCCAACGTAAACGGGATTTTCCAGTCTGTCAGCAGTGCGGCTGAGCCATGATCTCGGACACTGACTCCATCACATCTCTCAAAAGCATTCTGGGCAATTTTTTGGCTGAGCGATCGCTTCAGGGGCCCAATTCCTTGGGCCCAAGCGATCGTTTGCAAACCCATTCGCTGAGCTAAACCCATCAATCCACCGTAATAGAAGGGGTTAACGGCACTGGTTGTATCCTGCATCAGGCTACCTCCACCCCAAATGAAGGCATCCGATCGCCGCAGTGCCTGAAAAACCAGCGGTGACTTGCGAGGATAAGCTTCAATATGGTAACGATCAGTGGTTTCTTGAGGATTCCCTGACAGGACGATAGGTTGAATATGGGTTGGCAACATTTGGAGCAAGGTTGCTAACAAGGCCTCATCGCCACCATTCCCCATGCCATAGTAGCCACACAACACTGCCCGCATACCTAAACCCAACGCAACTAATCCTTACAATACCGGAGCCGAGGGAAAATCAGGGAGTTGGGAAATTAAACTGAGCAAAACAGATCCATCCTAATCTAGGATTAGACCTCAACCTTATTACTCCCCATCCTTGAATACTCCGACAAGTACTTAAACCATACAGACCATGCACGCACTTTCCATTCCGACTTGGATCATTCATGTTTCTAGTGTGATTGAGTGGATTACCGCCATTTGGTTAATCTGGATCTATGGCGAAATCAGCCAAAATCGAGCATGGCGATCGCTGTCCTTTGCAATGCTGCCTGCGCTTGTGAGTGCTATGTGTGCCTGCACCTGGCATTTTTTTGACAATGCTAAACCTCTAGAGTGGATGGTTACCCTGCAAGCTGCTATGACCTTTATCGGCAATATCACTCTTTGCGCTTCTGCCTGGTGGATTTGGCGCACTTCGCCTGCCAATACCCATAAACCTAAAGTCTAAATCCAAAATCTATGACTCCAATTCCCCTGTCCCAAACCACTCTGTTTGGACTATCGCTCTTTCCCTATGTTGGGTTTCTTTGGTTCTTGACCCGCTCCCAGCAAATGCCTCGACTGGCGCTTATCGGATTTTATACAACGTTAGTTTTTGTAGCAGTCACCATTCCCGCTGGAATCTATGCCCAAGTACACTATGGTGAATCTTTGGCCAATGTGGATTGGCTGCATGGCAGCGCTGAGTCTTTCCTAACCCTGGCAAACATCTTGGTGGTGTTGGGGTTTCGGCAAGCGATTGGGCGATCGCAACAGTCATGCTTGCAAAGTGACGAAAAAAATAAAGTGATGAAAACATAATCCCGGCTGACACTCTATTAGAATCCTGCATCTAAAAAATTAATAATCCGTTTAAGATTTGAAGTAGGTTCTATTTGCTTTAAGCCCCAACCAGAGTGTTAGTCAGGTAATTTGGCAAGAGGGGTCTTCTCCAAGGAAGCGCAAGAACCCAAATCTATGGCTACCCATTTTCGATTATCCCAGTGCGCTACCATCGCCATGATCAGTTGTATCAATCCTCAATGCCAAAAACCCCTGAATCCTGATGATTCGAAAGTCTGCCAAAATTGCGGATCGCCTCTGGTTGCTCTAAGAGGCCGCTACCAAGCGGTAAAACCTTTAGGTCAGGGCGGCCTTCGGCAGAACCTATTTGGCGCAAGATCAAGATCGTCTCAACACCTACTGTGTGATTAAGCAATTTTCACCGCAAGTGCAAGGGACAAAATCGCTGGAGAAAGCTGTTAAGTTATTTAATCAAGAAGCTGTACGGCTATCCGAGTTGGGACAACATGCTCAGATCCCTGATTTGTTGGCATATTTTGAGCACGATGGGCTGCTGTATTTGGTACAGCAGTTTATTGAGGGACAAAGCTTGCTTCAGGAAATGCGAGAGCAAGGAGCATTGGATGAACGACAGATTCGGGATGTGCTAGCCGATATATTGCCCGTACTGCGGTTTATCCATAAGCATCAGGTGATTCATCGTGACATTACACCTACCAACATCTTGCGCCGTAAAGCTGACAATCGTCTGCTTTTAATTGATTTTGGTGTAGCCAAACAAATTAATGAAGAAGCTGGGGGGGATCAGCCTGGAACCCGAATTGGTACGGAAGGCTATGCACCAATCGAGCAATTTCGTAGTGGTAAGGCCTACCCAGCTAGCGATCTCTACAGCTTAGGTGCCACCTGCCTGCACTTGATGACCCAAACGCGACCTGACAATTTATATGATCCCCTCAACGGGCGTTGGATCTGGCGAGAATATTTGCAGACTCAGAAAAATCAGGTAGTCAGTGATCAGTTAGCTTACATTCTGGATAATCTACTGCGGGATTTGGTGAATGATCGCTATCAATCGGCCGATGAGGTAATGCGTGACCTCAATGCTGACTCCTTTTTTCCATCTTCTAAAGCCCCCCTTCCCAAGGCAGCTACTCCTTCTTCACCTAAGCCTGGAATATCATCGCCGCCGTTTCCCTTAGCCCAACATGCTTCCAAACCGCTAGTCTCTAAACCACCCATTTCTCAGCCACCGTCTAAGCCGCCTACTTCGAGTACGCCTGTTTCTCCTATTTCTCAGCCACCGTCTAAGCCGCCTACTTCGGGTACGCCTGTTTCTCCTGCTGCCAGACAACCCGCGATTCGGCTATCTGGTTCTCGCTGCATTCAAACTTTAACGGGACACACATCGTGGGTGACAAGCGTAGCCACTAGTCAATCCACAGAAACCTTTGCTAGTAGTAGCTTAGACGACACAGTGAAGATTTGGAATTTAAATACAGGCGAAGCGCTATTGACTCTTTCGGGACATACCAGAGGAGTCAATACTGTTGCGATTAGTCCTAACGGTAGATATTTGGTGAGTGGTAGTGACGATTACACAGTCAAAATTTGGAATTTTCTCAATGGTGCCCTGTTGAAAACTTTAACTGGGCACTCTAGAGATGTCACTGCGGTTGCAATTAGCTCAGATGGAAGGATTCTGGCGACGGGTTGTGAAGATCGGACGGTTCGGCTATGGGATTTGAACACAGGCTCCCTGCTCAAAGCTTTGCCTGGTGTAGCAGGCATGATCAAATCAGTAGCAATTAGTCCAGATGGAAAGTATTTAGCAAGCGGCGGCCTAGACAATAAAGTCAAACTGTGGAACCTCAGAACTACAGAGCAACTTCATACTCTCGTTGGGCATGTTAATCATCTTCATGCGATCGCCTTTAGCCCACGAGGGCAAGTGATCGCAACTGCCAGTAAGGACAAAACCATCCGAGTTTGGAACCTGCAAACGGGCGAATTATTGCGAACCTTGGCTGATCACACTCGTGATGTGAATACGATCGCCATTACTCCCAATGGCAAAACGCTGATCAGCGGCAGTAGCGACACTACTATCAAACTCTGGGATCTAACCAGTGGTAAAGTCATCGACACCTGGAAAGAACACCTAGACACTGTGAATTCGATTGCCATTAGCTACGACGGCAAACTGCTCGTTAGTGGTAGCTCCGACAAAACCATTAAGCTCTGGCAACTACATTAACTGGATAATAATTCGCAAAGTATGTAAAGCATTACCAAACACAACAAACCCTTTGAAAGCGTTAAGGCTTAACGCTTTCAAAGGGCATTTGGACTGATAGATAGCGCCAATTTCTAGTAGAAGTTAGCTGGCAACAACCTGAATTTCAATGGTTGCAGAAACCTCCGGATGCAGTTTGATATCTACTCTGTAGGTTCCCAACTTATGGATATCAGGAACTGTCATATTACGGCGATCAACTTCCATTCCTGTAGTAGCCTGAATGACATCTGCCACATCTTGGTTAGTTACTGTTCCAAAGATCGCCTCTTTTTCTCCAGCCTGTTTAGGAATAGTTAAAGAAACGACCTTCTCTAGCGCTGCTTTTTGAGCTTCCGCTTCTTTTCTGAGTTCTAGCAGTCGCTGCCGTTCAGCTTCGCGACGCCGCTCCACCTGCTTCAAAATGCCAGGTGTGGTATGAACTGCTAGCTTTTGAGGCAGCAGATAGTTACGGGCATAGCCAGGCGCAACTTCAACTAAATCTCCAGCCCGACCGAGCTTGCTAATATCTTTGTTTAAGACTAACTGAATTCGTTTTGCCATCAGCGTTCCCTTATACCCATCTTTACTCTCTAGATAGAGTTATAAATCTACCCATTTTCTTTCCCGACTCCCCATCGTAGCGAAATGCCATAGATGAGCGCAAGTTACTTCCCGAAAATTTATAGAAGTCTTGATGGCGCAGACTCAAACGCCACAACTTAAAAGCGATATGATCACTAGGCGATTGCTCGCAGTCTTAACCCTATCTCTAGAACCGTGACCTTTGGCTTGATGACAACCTCTATTACTCTCAATTCTCAAGCAATCGATTGCCTCGACCTCACCGCCGTCCAGACTGTAATTGACCCCTGGATAAAAACCGGCACGATCGCCGCTCATGAGCAAGAGCTGAATTTCCAAATTGATTATCCCCGTGATCTCACTGATCCAAGAGAGCTATCAGAAATTCCAGAGGTTCGCCTCTGGTTTTTGCGGCTAGATGCTCACTATCCGTGGCTTCCCTATGTCTTGGATTGGGATACTGAGCTAGCCCGCTACACGGCTATGGTAGTGCCACACCAATTTGGCTTAGAGGGAATCCAGTACAACCCAGAAGCCCTAGAGATTTTTGTGATGCATAAGGTGTTTGTCATGATGGACTGGATGCAAAAACAAGGGATCACCAGCCGCACAAAAGTCAAATTCATGACAAAAATGTTGGGCTATGAATTAGACGATGGCTTTTTTGATCTGGTTGGGTTCTAATGAGAGAGCCGCCCAGCTTCTAGCTCAGGCGGCTTAAACTCTCTCTATTTTCGCTGTTTGTTTTAAGCTAAATTAGCCGGATCTCAATTAACTTGACGCGCAAGCGATCGCCCTATTTTGCTAAACTCGCTAACTCTCTTGATCTTAGACCAAGGGTTGGAGCCGCAATTACTGAGGGCTTAAACTGATCCATCGGTTGCTGCGCCAGTAGGGGAAGAGCTTGTCGGGCATGAGCCGCCACCTCTACTGTTTTAGCATCGTAGGTTTGAGTTGCTAGTTTAGGATAGATGCCAATACCGATGATGGGAACCAACAGACAGAGTGCAATAAAAGCTTCACGCGGTTTAGCATCGGTGAGTGTCACCTGGGCAGTTAGCTGAGCGTTTTCTGCACCATAGAACACGGTTCGCAACATAGACAACAAGTAAATTGGAGCCAGAACAACCCCGATTGCTGCCAACCCCACAATGGCTATTTTGAAAGCCGTGCTGTAGGCATCACTGGTGGCAAAGCCTAGGAAGACTGAGATTTCACCCACAAAGCCGCTCATGCCAGGCAGCGCCAGAGAAGCCATTGAACCCGTGGTGAAAAGGGCAAATACAAGGGGCATTTTTTGGGCCATGCCACCCATCTCATCCATCATCAGCGTGTGTGTGCGATCGTAGGTCACGCCCGACAAGAAGAAGAGGGTAGCAGCAATGAGTCCATGAGACACCATTTGCAGGACTGCGCCGTTCATCCCTAACTCAGTGAAAGCCGTAACCCCAATCAGGACAAATCCCATATGGGCGATCGAAGAATAGGCCAGTCTCCGCTTTAGGTTCGTCTGGGCAAAGGCTGTCAAAGAGGCGTAAACGACGCTAACGGCACCCAAAACTGCTAATACTGGAGCAAAGTAGAGATGGGCATTGGGCAACATCTCAATGTTGATCCGGATGAGCGCATAGCCAGCCATCTTCAGCAAAACCCCTGCCAGAATCATAGAGACTGGGGCAGGCGCTTCACTGTGGGCATCCGGTAACCAGGTGTGCAAGGGGAAGATGGGCAGTTTGACACCAAAAGCCACCAGAAACGCAGCATACATCAGCAGTTCAAAGGTGAGGGAGTAATCCTTTAGTCCCAATTCCTGCATATTGAATGTGACGGTATCACCATAGAAAGCCATGGCCAGAGCCGCAACCAGAATGAAGATAGAGGCGATCGCCGTATACAGAATAAATTTAGTGGCGGCATACTGCCGTCTTTGTCCACCCCAGGTGGCAATCAGCAAATAGACCGGAACTAGCTCTAATTCCCAGATTGTAAAAAACAGGAGCAAATCTTGCGCTACAAAAACACCAATCTGAGCGCTGTACATCGTCAGCATCAGAAAGTAAAATAGGCGCGGTTTGTGGTTCACCTTCCAGGACGCGAAGATAGCCAGCGTGGTCACAAGTCCCGTCAGGATGACAAATGGCATGGATAGCCCATCGACTGCCAGCGACCAGTTCAAGCTCAGTTGGGGAACCCAGGCATAAGTTTCCACCAGTTGAAAGCCTGGATTACTGAAGCTGTAATGCTTCCAGAAAGTATAGATAATCAACGAAAACTCAGTGAGGGCTACTCCCAACGCATAGGAGCGAACTGTCTTGCCCGCTTTGTCTGGGAACAATGGAATCGGTAGGGATGCCAGCAGCGGGAAAAGAACCAGAACTGTAAGCCAGGGAAATTGTGTAGTCATGATGGGAGCCTACCCAAGTAAAGTTTCAGATGCTGAAGAGGTTTTAGGCTAAATCAACGGCTTGAGAGGTAATGCATCACTGAGTCTGTCAACGAGGGAAAACCAGCCTGAAGAGGGAGGCTAGATTCTGGACACTCTCGATCTGACTCAAGATTCGTACCTGACTCAAGCAAGGTGCGAACAATAAACCTGTTAATCGAAGGGGAGTAGTCTAAGGGCTAATCGTCCTGAGGCTAGAATCCGACTAAGCGGGTGTGGTATGACCTTTTCCCCTCTCCTGTGAGACATTTTTTTAAAACCAAGCAGAAAAAGCGCTTGAATTTGTAACCGTTGAGTGAATAGGAAAATGTACTTATCTGTTTTGACAAAAACAGCATAACTCATTTGTTAAGTTAAATTAACTTTGATTGAGAAAATCTTCTATTCCTTTATTCAATATTTCAAAAGATAAAGCATAGATAATTCTCTAGCTTTCTATATTCTGGACTCAGCCCAAGTTTTTAGAGTCTAAAGTGACTAAATCGGGTAAGCCCCCGGCTTTGCCGGGGAGACTCTCAAAAGTTTGACTGAGTGAAGCGGTAGTAGAAAATTCTCCTGTT
>JAAUOQ010000316.1 GCA_012034795.1 Leptolyngbyaceae cyanobacterium CRU_2_3 | reverse complement strand
ACAACTCTGCAATGCCCGTTTGGTCGATTGAAAGCTGGTCGCCCAGTACCCAAATGCCGATCGTCATAGTGAACTGGGTTGCAGGGCGTCGGAGCGATCGCAAAACCTGAGTATAGGTTTCCATACTGACGGGCTGGCACAACTCCGCCGCTGACCAACTGCCATCTGGCTGCTGCTCCGCAGGACGCGCCACCAGCCCCGATCGCAGCATGTACTCTTGGGGTTGAGCAGACACCATGCTCAGGATCAGCGATCGACCTTCCACTTCGCCGGAATATACGGTGGCTTCACCCAAAGGCGTCGTCACCAAAGCTTTTGAAAGGCGGCTGGTGGACAGAGCCGGATCAACCCCCGTCGAGATTTCCAGACAGGTGTTGTTGTCTCCCTGGTAAAGCAGGGAGTAGTACGAGTAGCTGCCGTTGGTGAGTTGCTCCTCGCCCGCATCAAATTTTGTCAGGCGAAACCCAGCCGGAAGGAAGGTGGGAACCAGAACCGGCACGCTCAACTGCGAGAGCTGGTTTTTCTGATCGACGGATAGTTGCTCGGCAGGAAGCGGACTGGCTGGATTTTGAGCAATTTCAGCAGGCGTGGCAACAGCAGAACTCAGGGTTACAGCAGGGGAAGATGAAACGGGTGAGGAATTTGTTGTCGCTGTGTTTGCTGCACAATGGGTCAGCAAGCTTAAAGCAATGGCTCCTAAGACCAAAGCAGCAGTTGGGTGACGTTGGTTCATAACCGAATAGCGAACTCGTTTTAAGAAAGTAAAGGAAGTAATACGCGATGTGCAACTTTATTTATTCTTGTGGGATGGGTGTCTCGTCAACTCCATTAGCCAGTAATGTAATGACAAAATCTTGAATATTGACATTGCTTCTTTCCATCAGATCCCGTAGATACTGAGCTGTTTCACTACTACCAATTTCATATATACGAAAAAGTAAATCCTTGAGCTGATCTTCTTTTTCTCCAAGTGCCTCGATTGCTTCACATTTTTCAAAGCGCGTTGGAGCATGATGAGCTTGAAACCAAAGAGCCTGAATTTCCGGCTCAAGCTCTTCAACGGCTCGAATCAGTACAGACAAAGCTTGTGGGTTCTTCGTTTGTACTAAATCAGATAAGCTATTTGTTTTGCTTGATGAGATAGATACTGGGACTGGTTGTTGAGAATCGCTGCTATGTTAGTGAGGCGTTGAGGGTGATACTTTAGCCAAATCTGAGCGGCTTGGGGCTGATCTTCTTGCAGATAGGAATTTTCAAATAATAAGCACCTGTTTCAAAGCATTCGGCGATCGCCAACATCATATCTGTAAGGCTATTAAAATTCAAATCCAAGTCCAAGTAGGCAACAAAACCTGAAAATTGGGGCTGTTATTTGGACTCAAAATCGCCTTGGATAACGTAAAAATCGCTGTCCATTGCCAGAAAAGGCAACCAATGACAGGCTTCATCCTCATCAGGTTCAGCATTAACAATTTCATACACTGCCTGCCTTTCCAGGATCGCTTCTTGCAATGGCATCATTCGATACTGGGGCAACAATTCAACCTGGTTTTCACACAGGCTGCCATTGCGCCACTGATAAAGCTGATACACTTCTTCAGGCAAGCGGAAAGGGAGGACTTGAAGTTGTGTTTCAATTTGCTCACGGGTTAGCCCCGGTTGTAGAGATGGAGCGAGTCTAGGCGCTTTGGCTTCTATGCAGCAGAAAATTCGCTCCAAAGCTTGAATCAAAAGAGATTGCTGATGATCTGGAGTAAGCACTTTAATTCTCCTGGTACGCTATTAGCGTAGTACAAAAATACTATATTATCAGGGCTTGCCATCAGTATTTTTGAACCGAAGCGGTTACGAGATTAATTCGAGCTTAAAGAATGCCCCCGCTCAAACTTTGGCAAAGGTCATCCGGCTCAGGAATGCCCTAAGCCGATCGCTCTGAGGATGATCCAATACCTGCCGCGCCACACCCTCTTCTTCTACCTGTCCCTGGTTGAGGAACATCACCCGACTGGCCACCTCGCGGGCAAACTGCATTTCGTGGGTGACGATCGCCATTGTCATGCCTTCTTCGGCCAGTTGCTGCATGACTGCCAGCACTTCCCCTACCAGTTCTGGGTCAAGGGCGCTCGTCGGTTCATCGAACAGCATGATTTTGGGCTGCATACAAAGGGCACGAGCGATCGCCACCCGTTGCTTTTGACCGCCTGAAAGCTGATCGGGGTAGGAATCAGCTTTTTCTGACAAGCCCACTTTTTCCAGAAAAACCGCGCCATCCGAGAACATTCTGGAGTTGGTTGGCCCAACACCTTTCGAGGAGCCAGCGTTAAGTTATCCAACACTGTCATATGAGGAAACAAGTTGAACTGCTGGAACACCATGCCCACCTCAGCCCGCAGGAGCCGCAGTTGTCTCACCGAAAGTTTGGGCTGCGAAAGATCCATACCATTGACAATAAGCTGTCCACCGTTGATTGACTCTAACCGATTGAAACATCGCAGCAGCGTACTTTTGCCACATCCAGAAGAACCAATAATGGACACCACTTCACCTGGATTAATGTAGCCACTGATACCTTTCAAAACGCGCAGTTCGCCGTAGTTCTTTTCGAGTTGAGTAAATGCGATCGCGGGGGCAGGGGTCATGGAGTTCAGAGTTGAAGAATGAGGATGAGTTCTGGCTGAGTTCTAGAGTCTTCGTTTCATAGCCTTAGTTTTATAGTCTAAACCTGAAAGCTCACGGCTCAAAGTTTCTCGATCGCCTGCTGAAAATCTATACAGAGTGTATAGAAAACAACAATTTTTCTGTGCCATTTGTAGGATGACCTAATATCAGTTGCTAATGCTTGAGGGTTGCAGTTTCCCTGACGATGCCTTGAACGACGGTGCCTTGAACAATGAAGAATAAACCAATACTTAACATGATCAAACTCACGCGATCGCGGTTCTTACGTCAACTGACTTTGGGGCTGCTTAGTCTCTGCTGCGTTGTGGTCTTTGCCGCCTGTGGCTCCAGTACCTCCACATCGGATGCTGGCTCTCCTGCTGCCAGCATTACTTCAGCCGCAAGTACTTTAAAAATTGCCATTGACCCCACCTTTGCCCCGTTTCAGTCTAAATCTGCGGATGGCCAATACGAAGGATTTGATATTGATCTGATTACTGCCATTTCACAAGAAGTTGGGTTTGGCATTGATTTCCAACAGTTGCCCTTTGATGGCATTATTCCTGCCCTACAAGCTGGAACAGTGGATGCCACCATTAGCACCATGACGATTACGAAAGAGCGGGCCCAAACGGTTGAATTTTCTCAACCCTACTTTAAGGCAGGACTAGCGATCGCCGTGCGAGAAGATAATAATGACATCAACTCCTTTGAAACGCTAAAGGGCAAGAAAATTGCCGTCCAAATTGGCACAACGGGTGCAGACAAAGCCAAAGAAGCCGGCCCTGCCGATTTGCGGACTTTTGACAATGCTCCTCTGGCATTGCAAGAACTCGCCAATGGCAATGTCGATGCTGTAGTCAACGATGCCCCGGTGACACTGTACGCCATCAAGAGCGGCAATATTCCTGGCGTCAAAGTAGTGGGTCAATTGCTGACTGAAGAATACTATGGCATGGCGACTCCCAAAGCTTCCCCTAACCTGGAAAAAATCAATGCTGGTCTGACTGCCGTCATTAACAACGGCAAGTATGCTGAGATCTATACCCAATGGTTTGGTGGCAAACCGCCAACCCTGCCCGACAAAGCACCTGGCATTTAGTTTTTTGCCCTCGTTCTAAGTTTCTGACTGAAGATCCACTCTTGTCCCCCTTCTCCCGCTTTGGGAGAAGGGGTTGGGGGATGAGGGCGGATTGAAAGTTGCACATCGCGTTCTATATAATCCTTAAAATCTCCCCCTACCGTGCTGCAATCGCTCGATATTATCTCCAAAGCCTTACCCAATCTTTTGTTAGGTGCTGGTATTACCCTACAACTGACGGCGATCGCCATTGTGATTGGCATGATTGCCGGATCGCTGATTGGCATTGCCCGCCTCTCGCCCTCTCGCCTGCTCAGTCTAGCGGCTCGTTGCTATATTGATTTTTCCGAGGCACCCCCCTGCTGGTGCAAATTTTCATGATTTACTTTGGACTGCCGGCCCTGCTGCGGGCAGCCGGTCTACAGTTCGGGTTCAGTCAATTTGTCGCAGCAATTTTGGCCCTGAGCCTCAATAGTGCCGCTTACATTGCTGAAATTGTCCGAGCGGGGATTCAGTCTATTGAAATGGGGCAGCGAGAAGCCTCAGAATCTTTGGGGTTAGGCCCTGTAGAAACAATGCGGTATGTGATTTTTCCGCAAGCCCTCCGCCGGATGATTCCGCCTTTAGGCAATGAGTTCATTTCAATGCTGAAGGACACCAGTCTGGTGGCAGTCATTGGGTTCGAGGAACTCTTCCGTCGGGGACAAATCATCGTCGCCAGCAACTATCGCGCCTTCGAGATTTACACCAGCGTGGCTCTGGTCTATTTAGTACTGACCCTCCTCTCTTCCCAAGCCTTCAGCTTTCTAGAGCGGTGGCTCAATCCAGTGGAGCAGGCTAAACGAAGGGCGATCGCGCAGCCGCTAAGTCCCAGGGAAGAGGGATAAACTTCATCCCTTGACCCAATGATGCCTACCAGATCGGCTTGGCGGGTGCCGCTAGATTCCAAAAGGTGTTGCAAGAGTTCATGGGGAGTAGAGGCATCCATGGGATAGTGGACACCTCAAGTGGGAGGTAAATTTATGATATCAGCAATACAGTCGCCTGCAAGGGCGGAGCGTTGACTTGCGCCCTTACAGCTACCCACGGGAGACTCTCGATGATCTATCGCGATCGCCTCTCTCCCTGGTGCGTCATTCAGCATTTGCCCCGGTTTCAACATGCCATCATCGCCCGCTTTCGCAACCGCAACGATGCCGAAGCCTATGTGAAAGTATTGCGCCGAATGAATCCAGCAATCATCTATGAAATCGTGTTTGATCCGCCGATCGATTCCGCCTAACCTGTTTCAACCCCTGATCTCATTCGGCTAACGCACTGTCCGTTCCCCCTTCCCGTAAAATAGTAAAGCTCACTTCACGATCGCATCGCCGCCATGACTCATTCCACTGATATTGCAACCCTGGCTCGATGGATGGCAGCAGATTTTAGCAATCAGAAGCAGGCGTTCGACAATCCGCCCTTGTTTGCCCATATTCGCGTCTGTATGCGTCCTTTACCGCCGACGCACTGGCCCGGCTGTGCCCTCTATCTCGAACAAGCCTATGATTTTATGCTGAGCCAGCCCTACCGCACGCGGGTGCTGAATCTGCTACAGGTCGATGACCATATCGAAATTGAAAACTACACCTTGCGGGATGCGGCTGCGTTTTATGGGGCCGCCCGCGAT
>JAAUOQ010000012.1 GCA_012034795.1 Leptolyngbyaceae cyanobacterium CRU_2_3 | reverse complement strand
TCTGTTAGTTCTCCACCAGCCGCAAAGGATTTGCAAACCGTTGCTTAAAACTCAAGGTTTGCGAACAAAATCGCCTAATTTGTTGGGCGATCGCTTAATAAATGCTGTTTCGTGGCACTGCCATAGGAGAATAACTGATAGCTGTTTGCTCCGAAGTAATAGCTCCGAAGTTAAACCCTCAGCGTCAATGTAATGCTGCAATTGCCTGAATCTCCCCACGTAACCACTCTGACTTCCTTGGACAATGCCTACGAACTCTGTCGCCAAATCACGGCAGAGTATTCCAAGACGTTTTATCTAGGAACCCTGCTGATGCCCGAAGAAAAGCGTCGGGCCATCTGGGCCATCTACGTTTGGTGTCGGCGTACTGATGAGTTAGTCGATGGGCCAAACTCCGCCGAGACCACAAATGCCACGCTAGATCAATGGGAAGAAAACCTGGAAACTCTGTTCGCCGGGCACCCGATTGATCCTGTAGATGTAGCGCTGATCGATACACTGGAGCGTTTTTCGATCGATATCCAACCCTTCCGCGATATGATCGCGGGTCAACGGATGGATCTCTACCGATCGCGCTACGAAACTTTTGAGGAACTAGAGCTTTATTGCTACCGGGTAGCAGGCACAGTCGGACTCATGTCTACTGCTGTGATGGGGGTTGACACGCGCCGGGGCACGGCTCCCTGGGATCAAGCGCAGCCCAAAGCAAATCCTGAATCTAAGGCGATCGCTCTAGGTATTGCCAACCAACTCACCAATATTCTGCGGGATGTAGGAGAGGATGCCCTTCGGGGAAGAATTTATTTGCCCCTCGAAGATTTAGAGCAGTTCAACTACTCCGAAAAGGATCTATTTAATGGTGTTGTGGACGATCGCTGGCGAGCTTTGATGCAGTTTCAGATTGATCGGGCCCGTCACTTTTTCACCGAGGCGGAGCAAGGCGTCAGATTACTTAGCCCTGATGCAAGGTTCCCCGTTTGGTCTGCCCTCATGCTCTATCGTGGCATTCTCAATGTGATTGAGCGCAATCAGTATGATGTGTTTCGCCAGCGAGCTTATGTTCCCAACTGGCAGAAGTTTCTCTACTTGCCCATTGCCAAACTCAAGGCTGAGGTGTTGTAACGCTGAGGTGCTCTAACACAGCAGGTGAGACAAAATTGGGTGAGACAAATTGGCAAGCTGAAAGGCGATCGTCTTGTAAAACAGGACAATGTCTGGACGCTATTATGGGCAGTAATTAGATGATCCAGTTATCCAGCCTTATGGCAGATAATCAACAATGATTGCACCTCAGACTCAACCTTTTAACTGACCTTTGGGTGGCTGCAACTTGGGATGAGTATATCCGTACCGTCGAAGACCCCGCATACGAGAAGGCAAAAGGGTACTACTACAACGGTAAGATGAGGGTCGAAATGTCTCCTATTGGAAATGATCATTCACGAGACCACTCAATTGTCATCTATGCCGTTCATCTATTCGCAGCAGTCAAAGGGTTAGATCTAGATGGGCATGATAACTGCACATACCGCAAAACGGGCTATAAAGAAGCTCAACCCGATGCCTCTTTCTATATTGGCGAAACGGCGGAGACAATTCCCTACGGCACCAAAATCATCGATCTCAATCTCTACCCTGCGCCTACTTTGGTAATTGAGGTCGCCAATACTTCCCTAGCAGACGACAAAGGTGAGAAGCGGCTGCTGTATGAGGAGCTTGGCGTTGCCGAGTATTGGATTATTGATGTGCAAAATGTACAGACCTTCGCATTTGCAGTGGAAAATGTCGGCAGCCGCCGGAATTACCCAATCTCAAGTGTTGCCTGGTCTACCCACCAGCCTGCTGCAATCGGCACTCCAGATGACCCGCAACATGAATCATGGCAAAGTCAGTACTTGGCTGTTAGCGCAGTTTCAGCAGATTTAAGCCTGTTTAAGCAGCTTAAACTTCAATGGCGTGCTGTTTCAAGTCGCTGAATGACGCATATTCCAGTGCTGCCGCGTGAGTAGCTTCCAGCACGACTGGTGGAGCCATGCCTGCATCCAAGGCTTCCGCCCAGCGCGAGGCGCATAAACACCAGCGATCGCCCGACTTTAGCCCCGGAAAGCCATAGATCGGCATGGGCGTACTCAAGTCATTACCCCGCGATTTACTGAACTCTAGGAATTCTTGTGTCATCTGGGCACAGACAATATGTACTCCCACATCGCCTGCACCAGTACTGCAAAATCCGTCCCGATAAAACCCAGTCATGGGATTAGTGCAGCAGCACTGGAGTTCTCCACCCAAAACGTTTGTGGCTTTTGACATCAGCGATTGTCTCCTGAAAAGGTCTTTGCTTTGTAGAGTAGCGAAGTGAACGGCGATCGGCAAGGTGGGCTGATTATACTCAACCCTATTGATTGCCTCCATACCGCGATCGCTGCCCCTACCCTGCCTCATTCCCCAATAATTGCGCGATCGTCCCATCTTTAAATCCCACGGCGATCGCCTTACCTGCTTTGACAAACAAGGGGCGCTTCAACAGCATGGCATCCTGGGCAAAGGCCTCAATCCATTGCTCATCTGTCCAAGTTTGTTTTTCTTCGCCCAGCGATCGATAGGATTGCCCCGACGTGTTTCGCATGGGCTTCGCCCCCAATTCCTGTACCCAGCTTTGAATCATCGAACGAGTGGGTGAGTTTTCCTTGGTATCGATGAATTCATAGGCAACATTGTGGGCTGAGAGCCATTGAAATGCTTTTTTGCAAGTGCCGCAGTTGGGAATTCCGTAAACTTGAAGAGACATAGAGCAATTTTCAATAGACATAGGGTGCAGATTGGTGTTGGAAAGTTTCACTCAGCTAGGCTTTCAACACTAATCTGGTTTTAATCCGAGCGCGAAACGCTACAAGCTTCCATCATGACGCTAACTCACCCTACAAGGTCGAGCCATGTGTGGCAAGAGGCGTTTTGGGGATCAGCATCTCCCCAGAAAGGCGATCGCCACGCTAGGATACAAAATGCGTTCTGCGAGATTTTGCTAATGCGCCTCGTGCGCCTCATGCGCTGCTTCATGTTAAAACTATGCTAAAAATTCCTCAACTGTTAGCAACCGAGCTTTCTCTCAAGCCTTTTCAGGTAGAAAACGCCCTGGAGCTATTTGCAGAAGGTGCAACGGTTCCGTTTATTGCCCGCTACCGCAAAGAACGCACTGGAGAAATGGACGAGGTGCAACTGCGAGATTTGCTCGATCGCCACACCTATCTGACCGAACTAGAAGACCGTAAAACTGCCATATTGAAGTCGATCGCTGACCAAGGCAAGCTCACCGCAGAGTTGCAACAAACCATCACAGACTGCCTGCAAAAATGAGCTAGAAGATCTATATTTGCCCTACCGACCCAAGCGACGCACCCGTGCCACAATTGCCCGTGAAAGGGGTTTAGCACCCCTGGCAGAGTGGATTAAAACCTTGAATCAGCCCAGTGCTGTTGCCACGGCACTGGAGCCGGAGGCTACTAAGTATGTGTCTGAAGAAAGGCGTCAAAACTTCAGCAGAGGCTCTGAAGGGAGCCGCTGATATTTTGGCCGAAGAAATGGCTGAGAAGGCCAACCTGCGTGCCTATTTGCGAGATTATCTCCTAGAAGCGGGTTTGTTCGTTTCCAAGGTTAAGCCTGATCATCCCGAAGGCTCGACTAAGTTTGAGATGTATCGCAACTATCAGGCAAAAGTGAAGGCGATCGCCCCTCACAATCTGTTGGCGCTCTGCCGAGGAGAAGCAGAGGGCATTCTGGATTTTGACCTAGAGTTTGATGAAGAGACGGTTTTGATTTATCTGGAGTCTGAAGCCATCCACAGCAAGCAGCGCCCTGTGCGTGACTTTTACCAAGAGATGCTGAAGGATGCCTTCAATCGGCTGATGAAAACTTCTTTGATTGGCGAAGTCCGGTCTGCCAAGAAGCAAGAAGCCGATGTGGAATCAATCAAGACCTTTGAAGCCAACTTGCGGGAACTGCTGCTCTCTTCTCCGGCTGGCATGAAGCCGACCCTGGCGATCGACCCTGGATTTCGTACCGGCTGCAAAGTGGCCGTGCTTGATCAAACGGGCAAGTTTTGGAGTATCAAACCGTCTTTCCGCACCAAGCCGCCGCCCAACGAGTTCAGGCAGGTTCGGCGCTGAAGCAATTGATTGGGAAATACCAGATTGAACTGATTGCCATTGGCAATGGCACCGCCGGACGCGAGACGGATGAGTTTGTCGCTGAGGTGTTGCAGGAGCTAGAACGCAAGCCCATTAAAGTCATTGTCAATGAGTCAGGTGCTTCAATCTATTCGGCGAGTGATGTGGCGATCGCCGAATTCCCCGACCAGGATATCACGGTGCGCGGAGCCATTAGTATTGGGAGACGTCTGCAAGATCCGTTGGCGGAGCTAGTCAAAATTGATCCCAAATCGATTGGTGTTGGTCAATATCAACATGATGTCGATCAAAAGCTGCTGAAGAAAAAGCTGGATGAAACGGTGGAAAGCTGTGTCAACTATGTGGGGGTTGATCTGAATATGGCTTCCAAAGAACTACTGACCTTCGTTTCGGGCATTTCGGCTGCGGTAGCCAACAACATTGTGTCCTATCGCAATCAAAACGGAGCCTTTAGCAATCGTCGGGAACTGATGAAAGTGCCTAAACTGGGCCCGAAAGCCTTTGAGCAAGCTGCTGGATTTTTGCGAATTCGACAGGGCAAAAATCCTCTAGACAACACGGCAGTGCATCCCGAAAGCTATGGCGTGGTAGAGGCGATCGCCCAAGACCTCAACGTTCCGCTGACGCAGATTACCCAGGTAGCTGAGAAACTGAAAAAGACTGATCTGAAAAATATGTGACTGAGTCGATCGGGGAACCCACCCTACGCGATATTTTGGCTGAGTTGGAGAAGCCCGGACGCGACCCCCGCGCCGAGTTCAAATACGCCACTTTCAAGGCAGGCATTAAGGAAATTAGCGACCTAACACCCGATCTGGAGTTAGAAGGGGTGATTACTAACGTAGCCAACTTTGGAGCTTTTGTGGATATTGGCGTTCACCAGGATGGATTAATCCATGTGTCGCAGTTGGCCGATCGCTTCATCAGCGATCCCAAACAGGTGGTGAAAGTGGGTCAGGTGGTGAAGGTGCGCGTCTTGGAAGTGAACGAGCAACTGAAGCGCATTAGTCTAACAATGCGAGCGGCGGGAGAAGGATCGCGATCGGCTGAACGAGCAACGGGCGGCGATCACCCTAGTCAGGTGCAAAGGGAAAAGCCTAAAGCCCAGCCCAAGACGGCTCCCCCTAAAACCCCTCAACCTAAAGCCCAGGAAAAGCGATCGGAACCCCAGGAAGAGCAATCAGATTCCACATCATCGGCAAAATCGCTATCGCTGGAAGACCTGAAGAAGAAGTTTGGCAAAAAAGCGTAAGCCTTTTTCATGCGGCGGATCAGCTAATAATTGCTCTGAAAGTCATGCTGGTTTAAAACCCAGATAGGGCAGATGTTTAAAAGTACCCTACTTCGCAGCCTATGGACTTTGGGGCGAGAATTGATTGACCCTCCATTTCTTATTCCAAGGCTACACCTGACTGAATATCTACACCTTGAGCTTGCAGAGTTTTCCTGGCCTGAGCCACTTCATCGGGTGTCCCTTGTAAAAAGATGGCATAGCCCTGAACTTGGTCACTGTAATTGATATCGATACCTACTTTGATCACGTTGGAACCCGTAATAGCCGCCAGTAAGCTTCCCCCTGCGGCACCAATCCCGCTTCCAGCTAACCCTAGCCCTACCAGATGTCTAACGGGGTCAATGTTACCCAACAGGTCACCATATAGGCTCATGTAGCCTAACCAGATTCCAACGATCGCCCCCATTAATGCACCTGCGATCGCCCCACCTTTGGCGCTGCCAGCCGCTTGAGTCTGATTAATGGCAGGTTCTAAAGCTTGTGAACTCAAAGTCAGGCGATCGCCGGAAAATTTGGACTTCAGCACGTTGATTGCTTGTTCTGCCAGATCTTGCTTGGAAAAGGTAGCAACTGGATATGAGCGTGCTTCTGTAAGCTCCTGCATGATGTCCACATTTTTTGAATTAGCTGAGTTCATTATGGGAAGTGATCTGTCCTGGACACACCTATAAAAAGAGAGATTTTCAGTAGATCGAAGTTTGGGTAGTTGTGGTGCGCGAGGTGCACCACAACTACCCAAAACCTGGTTTTAGAAGCAGGATATTAGCTTTTCGATGACTAATTCTAGATAGCCTTCGGGAGGAGTCCCGGTCACAAGATCTGCTCTGGAAACTTACACCTTGAAAGTGCGATTGAATTGCTCAGTCCAGTGCTGCAATGCAAAAGTTATAGTACTATTGTTCTATAGCAACTGTACCATTCTTATGAGTTCTAAGCCCTATGTCTCAACAATTGCAACTGTTTCCTGAAACCTTTCAATCCCTAGATCCAAACTCTATTCCAGATCAGCTTTTACTGGAAACTCAGATCCTATTCCAACACCAAGGCTCAACAGAGGAACTGATTGAACGTATTTTAGAAGCAGCCCAAGCGATCGCCGCTCTCAGTGAAAAGTCAGATTCCAGTACTCATAAAAATTAATCGCCTAAAAAGGCTTCGACTGCATGAAGTATGAGATATTTTTTGAAAGCTTTGCTCCGCGAAGCTTTCAAAAAATATTTTGGTTTTAGTCAGGCGCAAAGCGCTACAAGAGGATTGGTTATTCAAGGCGTTACCCATACAGGAGGCAAAGGATAGGAACAGCCACCACTTTGATGATCTCTAAGCAATCTCTAAGCAATCTCTAAGCAATCTCTAAGCAATCTCTAAGCAATCTCTAAGCAATCTCTAAAGAATGCTTGATTAACCTGCCTGTTGCTTTACTAGAACTTTAAAACCCAGATACAAATATTATTTCTATGAAGATACAGGGTGCTATCTTGCCCCCCCGTTTGTAGAGTCCTATCAATCAAGCCATACTAGTATATGAAATCGCTCGACTGTAGCGGAAAACTGTAGCTAGATCAAGTTGACAATTTATGAATCCCCTAAAGCTTAAATCCTGGATTGGGCGTCATGTTCGCGAATCTACAGTCCATATTCAACGCCTACAGCCTGCTAGCGATCTAAAAGTTGTTTTTTGTGTAGATGGCCCTAGAAATGGTCAATCGGCTGGCTTACGTGGCTATCGCATTGCTGAAGCGCTAAGACCCCTAGGCTGGCGATCGATTGTGATTCCTCCCCAGCTTGATCTGTCCCAGCGGCAGCGCATTCTTAAGGCTGAGCAGCCTCAAATCTTGGTTCTCCAATCTTCTCGTCCTCTGCTCAATCGCCCTCAACTTTATCCTGAGCAGATCTGTGTTTATGACCTGGATGACGCTGATTTTCTAGATCCCAGAGATGAAGCAAAACAAGCGGTCATGAATTGTGCTACAGGTAGTCGGGCTGCTATTGCTGGAAGCCACTACATTGCCAATTTTTTGAAGCAGTATTGCCAGCAAGTTGAAGTCATTTGGACGGGTTCTACACCTTTAAAGTATTCCCAATCTCCAGTTAAAGAGAATCCTCCTATCATCTGTTGGGCCTGTGCTAATCCTCACGCTATGCACGAAGAAGCTTCGCTGATTCAAGAAATTATGATGGGAATCTCTGGCAATCTTCGTTGCCAATTCTGGTTAATTGGCGTGCAAGATTTGAAGAAGGGTGAGATTTTTGTTCAACCTATGGTTGATCGGGGAATTCCCTGTAAAGTATTCCCTTTTATGCCATATAACAAGTTGCTAGATACATTGAGATCAGTATCCGTTGGTCTTGCACCTCTAGTCATTGAAAAATCTCCCTTTAGCGCTGGAAAATCTTTCGGCAAGGTCTTAGCTTATCTCAATACCTATACGACTGTAGTCGCTTCTGATTGCGTGGAGCATCCCTTGTTTTTTAGAAGTGGAGACAATGGCATCCTTGTATCATCTCTTTCTGAATGGGTAGAATCGGTAGAATTCTTACTATCTAATCCTCATAAGAGTCAGCATATGGCAGAAAAAGCCAGGGCAGATTATGAAACTCGTCTAAGTACTGAAGAAGCGGCCAAAAGAACGGATCAGTTGTTCCGACAGGTGCTTAACCTGAGCTAGCTGATAGTCGAGAATGTACTTTTTATGGAGTTCAAGCATTGTGGATGTTTCCTGGAGATGGATGAGCTTTTTGCCCTCTCAATTCTCCAATTCTGAGAGATGGAGAGGGCAAATTCAGAACCTATCGGGCCACAGTAGGCATCCCCAAAATGTCCTCAATTCGGGGCATTTCTTCTAGCGGAATGACTCGACCCTCATCCTCAAAATTGGGGATTTGGTCGAAATTGAGATAGCGGTAGAGTTCTTCTGCGAAAGGATCGATCTTTTGAGTGACGATCGCCATGTATTCCGCAACAGTTGGGATTTTACCCAACAGAGCACACACGGCTGCTAGTTCTGCCGAACCCAGGTAAACTTGTGCGCCTTTGCCCATGCGGTTGTTGAAGTTTCGGGTAGAGGTGGAGAACACTGTTGTATTGTCTGCCACCCGTGCCTGATTGCCCATACAGAGCGAACATCCTGGCATCTCAGTTCTGGCCCCGGCTGCGGCAAATGTTTCATACATGCCTTCTTCCCGCAGTTGTTTCTCATCCATGCGGGTGGGAGGACAGATCCACAGGCGTACTTTCACAGGGCCCGCCCCTTCTAAAACTTTGGCTGCTGCCCGATAGTGACCGATGTTGGTCATGCAGGAACCAATGAACACCTCTTGTATGGGATCACCGGCACACTCAGACATCAGCTTGATGTTGTCCGGATCATTTGGAGCTGCGACAATCGGTTCTTTCACCTGATCGAGATCTACTTCAATCACTTCGGCGTACTCAGCATCGGCATCAGCGGACATGAGCGAAGGATGTGCTAGCCACTGCTCCATTTTGGCGACCCGCCGCAGGATAGTCCGGGTATCACCATAACCCCGTGCTGCCATGTTTTTGAGCAGAGCCACATTCGATCGCAAATATTCTGCCACTGTATCGGTACTCAACTGAATAGTGGAACCCGCACAGGAGCGCTCTGCCGTTGCATCCGTTAGTTCAAAGGCTTGCTCCAACTTCAGGTCGGGTAGTCCTTCCATTTCCATAATCCGACCGGAGAAGATATTTTGTTTGTTCTCTTTTGAGACTGTCAATAACCCTCGCTGCATGGCTGCATAAGGAATGGCATTGACAATATCGCGCAGGGTGACACCAGGCTGTAGCTTGCCCTTAAACCGCACCCGTACTGATTCCGGCATATCCAATGGCATCACGCCTAGGGCTGCCGCAAACGCCACCAAGCCGGAACCTGCTGGGAAAGAAATTCCCAAGGGAAACCGGGTATGAGAATCGCCACCCGTGCCCACGGTATCGGGCAACAGCATGCGATTTAGCCAGGAGTGAATAATGCCATCGCCTGGACGAAGTGCCACACCGCCCCGTTCATGCATAAAGTCGGGCAGTTCTTTGTGGGTCTTAATGTCTACCGGCTTTGGGTAAGCGGCTGTGTGGCAAAAGCTCTGCATCACTAGGTCAGCGCTGAAGCCTAAGCAGGCTAGTTCCTTCAGTTCATCACGGGTCATGGGCCCGGTTGTGTCTTGGGAACCCACGGTAGTCATGATCGGCTCACAGGATGTGCCAGGACGCACTCCTGATAAACCGCAGGCTTTACCAACCATCTTCTGCGCCAGGGTAAAGCCTTTGCCAGTGTCGGCTGGCATCTGCGGACGGACAAACAGTGTACTGGGTTCAAGCCCCAGTGCTGTTCGGGTTTTGTCAGTCAATGTGCGACCGATCAGTAGTGGGATACGTCCGCCAGCCCGCACTTCATCCAGAATAGTATCGGGCTTGAGGCTGAAGCTGGAGATCACGTTACCATCTGCATTGGCAATTTCGCCTTTGTAGGGGTAAATCGTAATCACATCGCCGGTTTGCAGGTGAGTCACATCACACTCGATCGGCAATGCCCCCGAATCTTCGGCTGTGTTAAAAAAGATTGGCGCAATTTTCCCGCCCAGGATATAGCCGCCAGTTCGCTTGTTAGGAACATGCGGAATGTCTTCGCCAATATGCCACAACACAGAGTTAATTGCAGACTTGCGCGAGGAGCCTGTCCCCACCACATCGCCCACATACGCCACTGGATAGCCTTGCTGTTTAAGTTGGGCGATCGCTGCCAAACTTCCAGGTTGCCGAGTTTCCAGCATCACCGTAGCGTGCAAAGGGATATCTGGGCGTGTGGTAGCATGAGGCGCGGGAGACAAATCATCGGTGTTAGTTTCTCCAGGCACCTTAAACACAATGACGGTAATCGATTCTGGTAAGACTGCCCGGCTGGTGAACCACTCGGCATTAGCCCAGGAATCCATCACTTGCTTGGCGTAAACATTCTCTTGTTCAGCCAATTCCTGAACGTCATGGAAGGCATCATAAACTAGCAGAATTTTGCTGAGTGAGGTAGCGGCAATGCTGGCAATTGCCCGATCTTCCACCTGCAACAGGTCAATCAAGGAATGAACGTTATAGCCACCCATCATGGTGCCCAGCAGTTCTACTGCAAACTGAGGGGATAGGAGTGGGCTGGTGATTTCACCTTTGGCGATCGCCGTCAAAAATCCTGCTTTCACATAGGCGGCCTGGTCCACCCCTGGAGGAACCCGATCGACCAGCATCTCCAACAGCGCTTCTGTTTCGCCAGCCGGGGGATTTTTTAGTAGTTCACATAGGTCTGAAGCTTGCTCTGCACTGAGGGGTAGGGGTGGAATCCCCAAAACCGCTCGTTCTGCAACATGTTCACGATATAGTTCCAACATTTTCTCAAATCTCTCCAGTCAGCAGGACAGGGGCGGCTGTTTAGCGCACGCATCAATAATTTATATCCATAGGTACCCCTCTACGGTAGCTTTCTGCACAGTTATCGATCGCAGAGTCCAGCTTGCATTGCATGAAATAACTAAAACCATTGGCTGCAAGGTCTTTGGGATACGTATCCTCTGGGATGCTGACTTGTCGAACCTGCTCAGATCTGAAACTCTAAAATCTGAAAGCAATTCGGATCAAATCCACCTATACGCCCTTAGACAAGATGGCAAGGTGTCTAGTCACCCGCAACAGGCTTGGCTACCAAAGATTTACCGTGATGTCCAGATGATTATGCTCAAAATAGTTGACGATATTTAACATATATCTTATGTAAAAGCAACTACCATAAGGATGGGTTTTCTGCTTCATTAAAAAAAGGCTTGATGCGTAAAGCCCTAGTAAAAACACTGAGATATTATTCAGATAATCTCTGATGATCAGTTACAAATTTTACTAGGACTAGCAATGAATTAAAAGGGGTGCGTTCCGTGGGTAGATTACTAAATGTAACAATATTTTTACTTTCATAACACCTGCTTCATCCAAATCAACCTATTTGAGTTCTCTTAAACTTCACCTACATATCGTAAAAATATTTTTGAAAATATCCCGACATACGGCTTCATAGCCGATAGCTAGCGTCGTGATGTTCTCTTAAATAGCTTTTGATCATCGGTATGCGATGACTCGCATAACTATTTTGGAGGAAGCAACAGAAGCACTACAAATTTTCCCTTATTTAAGTTATTTGATTAATTTCTTTCACATCCCCTACTGACATAGCGCAGATTAGCGGTCAATCGGCTATGAGAAATCAACGAGAGATTGAGAAACGATAGTTCCCCCTACTTTCTAGGGAATTTTAAGGTTTATTAATTGGTTTTCTAATACCCTTTGGAAATCACAATGGATATTACTTTTTGGCAGGGAAAGCGCGTATTGCTAACAGGGCATACGGGTTTTAAAGGGAGTTGGCTATCGCTCTGGCTTCAATCGATGGGCGTGAAATTATTGGGATACGCCTTACATCCCCCCACAAATCCCAGTTTGTTTGAAGTCGCTCATGTGACAGAAGGCATGACTTCCGTAATCGGAGACATCACTGATTACGAGCATCTACGGCAGGTTATTGCTGATTTTCGACCAGAAATTGTCATTCACATGGCAGCCCAATCTGTAGTCCGGACTTCTTATTTAGATCCGGTAACTAACTACAACACAAATGTCATGGGAACGGTTTATCTGTTTGAAGCAATTCGACAGATGGGAGGAGTCCGTGCAGTCATTAATGTGACTTCAGACAAGTGCTATGACAATCGAGAATGGGTTTGGGGTTATCGCGAAAACGATCCTTTGGGTGGCTATGATCCCTACAGTAGTAGTAAAGCCTGCTCTGAATTAGTCTCGGCCGCTTACAGAGACTCTTTTTTCAATCCTGATCATTATGCTGATCATGGAGTTGCAGTTGCCACCGCCCGTGCTGGCAACGTCATTGCTGGAGCCGATTGGACGGCTGACGGTTTAATCGCTGATATCGTCCGCTCGCTACTACAAAAGCAACCCATTCTGATTCGCAACCCCCATGCTATTCGTCCTTGGCAGCATGTCTTAGATGCGTTGAATGGCTACCTGACGCTAGCAGAGAATTTGTACAATCAGGGCCCTGCATTTGCTGGAGCATGGAACTTTGGACCTTATGATTCATCCATTAAGCCTGTTGGCTGGATTGTGGAGCATATGTTGTCTTTATGGGGCGAAGAAGCATCCTGGGAGCAGGAGCAGACTAGCCCATTTCATGAATCAATGTCCTTAAGTTTAGACAGTGCAAAAGCCCGTTTCAAACTGGGATGGAAACCGAAGCTATCTCTGGAGTCCGCTTTAGCACAAATTGTAGGGTGGACGAAATCCTATCAGGCAGGAGAGGACATGCGTAATGTCACGGTAGCGGCAATCCAGCAATTTATGGAAATTGATTGATATCCCTCTCCTTAAATTTTGCAACTTTAGGTATTTTCCTTGAAATATGCCATGACTCAGCAATCTGAAATTGTCCAAGGGATAGATCAATTAGCTGAAAAAGCACCCTGCTGCCAGTTTTGTGGGACATCACTCAAACATACGCTGGTCGATCTAGGGATGTCCCCTTTGTGTGAAAGCTTTCTCAATTCCGATCAGCTCAACCAGATGGAGGCGTTTTATCCTCTGCATGTGAGAGTCTGTGATCACTGCTTTCTGGTACAGTTGGAAGCCTACGTCAGTCCAGAACATATTTTTACTGAATATGCCTACTTTTCATCCTATGCCGATACCTGGCTGAAACACTGTAAGGCCTATACGGATTGCATGGTAGAGCGGTTCGACCTGAATGCACAAAGCTTGGTGGTCGAACTTGCTAGCAACGATGGCTATTTACTGCAATACTTCATTGAAAAAAGTATCCCTGTGTTGGGTGTTGAACCTGCAACCAACATTGCAAAAGTTGCGATCGCCAAAGGCATTCCCACCCTGAATGAGTTTTTTGGACAAACGTGCGCCCAGAAACTGCTTCAGCAGGGTCAACAAGCAGATCTTATCGCTGCCAATAACGTTCTGGCACATGTCCCTGATTTGAATGACTTTGTTGCAGGTATTAAGATTCTGCTGAAACCCCAAGGCGTTGCCACTGGAGAGATTCAACATCTCATGCAATTGATGGCAGCCAATCAGTTCGACACAATTTACCATGAACATTTCTGCTATCACACCTTCACCACGCTCGAAAAATTTTTGCAGCCCACGGCATGACCCTATTTGATGTGGAAGAATTGCCAACTCACGGGGGATCATTGCGGATTTATGCTTGCCATCAGGACGACAAAACTAAATCAATGAGCGATCGCGCAATTGATTTAAAAAAACGTGAGCAAGCAGCGGGCTTTGCCTCTATTGAGCGCTATACCCACTTTGAAGAGCAGGTTCGAGAAACCAAACGGAAGCTTTTAGACTTTTTGATCAAAGCAAAGCGAGAGGGCAAAACTATTGTGGGTTACGGGGCACCTGGTAAGGGCAACACCTTACTGAATTACTGCGGTATTCGGACAGATTTTCTAGACTATACGGTCGATCGCAACCCTTATAAGCACGGTAAGTTCTTGCCCGGAACCCACATTCCCATTCACCCTCCCAGCAAAATCCAGGAAACTAAACCAGATTACGTTCTGATCCTTCCCTGGAACGTCAAAGACGAAATCATGGAACAAATGAACGGTATCCGGGAGTGGGGCGGACAGTTTTTAGTTCCCATTCCTGAAGTCACAGTGTATTCCTAAGTGTAATTCCTGAGATGCGCTTTATTCCTACTTCTTTATTGGGTGCTTATATCGTTGAATCAGAAAGGCTAGAAGACAATCGGGGCTTCTTCGCTCGCACCTGGTGTCAGCAAGAATTTGCCGACCACGGACTTGACCCCAATCTAGTGCAATGCAGTATTTCCTTTAATCAGAAGAAGGGGACGCTACGAGGAATGCATCTACAGATTTCACCGTCAACTGAAACCAAGTTAGTTCGCTGTACACAGGGAGCGATTTATGATGTCATCGTTGATCTGCGTTCAGATTCTTCAACGTTTCTACAATGGACTGCGGTTGAACTCACGGCTGAGAACCGGAAAGCCCTGTACATCCCCAAAGGACTCGCCCATGGATTTCAAACCTTGAAGGACGACACTGAAATCTTTTACCAGATGTCAGATTTTTATGCTTCGGAATGTGCACAAGGATTTCGCTGGAATGATCCAAAATTCAAGATTGATTGGCCTGAAGAAGTCAGCGTTATCTCCCAGCGCGATCGAGAATACCAAGACTACACTCCAGATCACTTGCCAGCATGATGGGTTGCTTCGACCTGAGTTACAGTGCTGGGCGACGATGGATAAGAAGACCTGCAAGCACCCTGGATTAGCGATATGAGCGTTTGTTTGGAAACGTCTGAAGCTCACCTATTCGGCTCAGAGATGCATCATCTGATCTCTAGCCTGTATCCTATTTGTCGTAGTATTACTGGCGATGGGGTACGAAAGACCTTACATATCCTACAGCAATTAATTCCGTTACAAATTTATGAAGTCCCCACAGGTACCCCAGTCTTTGATTGGACAGTCCCCAAGGAGTGGAATGTTCGCGATGCCTACGTGAAAAATTGTCTGGGTGAGAAGATTATCGATTTTCAGGCATCCAATTTACATCTGCTGAACTACAGCACACCTATTCACCAAACCATGCCCTTATCTGAATTGAAGGCGCATCTGTTCACGCTCCCAGAACATCCTGAATGGGTTCCTTATCGCACCTCTTACTACAAAGAGAACTGGGGATTTTGCCTGAGCCACAATACTTTGCAATCGCTTGAAGATGGAGAATACGAAGTTTACATTGATTCCTCGCTTGAGGATGGACATCTAACCTACGGAGAGTATTATCTAGCGGGTGAAACGGATGATGAAGTGCTGTTCTCTTGCCATATCTGTCATCCATCACTTTGCAATGACAATCTTTCTGGTATTGCTCTAGCAACATTTCTAGCTAATCATCTCAGTTCATTGACAAGACGATATTCCTATCGATTTTTGTTCATTCCTGGAACGATCGGCTCCATCACCTGGCTGTGCTTAAATGCGAATCAAACCCATCGAATTAAACATGGTTTAGTCGTATCAGGTGTTGGTGATGCAGGCAAGATGACCTACAAAAAGAGTCGAAAGGGTGACGCTGAAATCGATCGCATAGTCGCTCATGTTCTGAAATACTCCAGTCACCCTTACGCACTAGAAGATTTTTCCCCCTACGGCTACGATGAGCGCCAGTACTGTTCACCAGGGTTTAATTTGCCGGTTGGACGGTTAACCCGAACACCCTTCGGTCAATATCCGGAATATCACACATCCGCAGACAATTTGGACTTTGTTAAGCCCGCTTATTTAGCGGATTCGTGGATGACTTATTTAGCAATTATAGAGATTTTGGAACAAAACAGGAGATATGCCAACACCAATCCCCAATGTGAACCCCAACTGGGCAAACGGGGATTATATGAAGCGTTCGGAGGCAAGCAAGATAAAAAGGACAGCGAAATGGCGATGCTGTGGGTACTCAATCTTTCCGATCGCAATCATACCTTACTAAACATTGCTGAGCGCGCTGGCATGAAATTTCAGGTGATCAGAAACGCTGCGGTTGCCTTACTCAATGCTGGACTATTGCAAGAATGTTGATCTGTCAGGCAGGTATATAAAACTTTTGCTTTTTCTGAATTTTTGAACCGTTTTAAAGAAAATAAACTAAGGAATAGTGGTATGAAAGTTGTTTTGTTCTGTGGTGGTTTAGGAACTCGTTTAAGAGAGCATTCTGAGACAATTCCAAAGCCACTAGTTGAAATCGGTTATCGCCCGATCATTTGGCACTTAATGCGATACTATGCCCATTTCGGACACAAAGAATTTATCCTATGTCTCGGCTACAAAGCAGACTACATTAAAAACTACTTCCTCAATTACAACGAATGTTTGTCAAACAACTTTACCCTATCCCATGGCGGCAAGCATGTTCATTTGCATACCAATGACATCGAAGACTGGGAAATAACTTTCGTAGATACAGGTCTAAATTCTAACATTGGACAACGTTTGATGGCTGTGAAACCCTATTTAGATCAAGAAGAAGTTTTTCTAGCCAACTACGCAGATGGTCTCAGCGATCTTAACCTCGACACATATTTAAATCACTTTTACACTCAAGATAAGGTTGCAAGTTTTCTGGCTGTACAACCTTCTCAAACCTTTCATGTGGTTTCATGGAATGAGGATACGCTCGTAGAAAGTATCCAACCTGTAGGATCGTCAGGGTTATGGATTAACGGCGGGTTTTTCGCTTTCAAGCAAGCAATCTTTGATTACATCCAGGATAAGGAAGAACTGGTTCTTGAACCGTTTCAACGTCTGATTCAGAAGCAAGAATTAGTTGCGTACAAAAATGCAGGATTTTGGGCATGTATGGACACTTTTAAAGAAAAGACGATGTTTGATGAGATGTATGCCAAGGGCAATACTCCGTGGACTATTTGGGAATCTTTTCAAAAATTTTAGAGAGAACTAGAAGTTTAAACAGTAAAAACTTCTGAATCACTGAATCAGGATTGTTATAGATAAAAAGGAGAATTCATTAAAAACTGGTCAATTAAGGAGATACATCAGCCATGCCTAAAGTCAGCATTGTGCTTGTAAATTACAATCACTCTCGTTATTTAGATGAACGCATTCAAAGCTTGCTGAATCAAACTTTTACAGATTTTGAATTAATTATTATTGATAATGGTTCAACCGATAACAGCACAGAGTGTATCGAAAATATGTGGCAGATCCCAGAATCAAGCTACAGTTCTATACTGAAAATATCTCACCCTACCGACGGTGGAATGATGGTGCAGATTTGGCGCAAGGTGAATATTTGCAAATTGTCTGTGCAGATGATAGCTGCCATCCAACTTTACTCGAAAGGTTAATTGAAAAACTAGATAACAATCCTTCTGTTGGACTTGCTTATTCGCAAGCATGGGAAATAGATGATCAAGGAACCCGATTGCGTTCATTTCAAGAATGGACAGATTATTTAGACAAAAATCGATGGTCTCAAGATTTTGTAGATATTGGAAAAAAATGAATGCCAGTACTTGTTCTTCACATGCACTATTCCTAACATCGGTGCAGCTTTGATGCGTCGAGAGGTTTTTCTTAAGGTAGGAAAGCTAGACACACAAATGCCTTTTTCGGCAGATTGGATGCTCTATTCAAAAATGATGATGATCTCTTCCATTGCTTTTGTGGCAGAGCCTCTTAACTATCATAGAACACACGAAAAAACAATGAGAAAGAGCAATAACGATGGTCTCTTTCTGGAAGAGAGAATTCAAGTGCTGGACTATCTTTTTCAACGAGTACAGGCTCCAGAGAATTTTTTAGAAAAGATATATGATCCAACCCTAGGATGGTGGATGAGGGTACTAATTTGTAGAAAAGCCCAATTGAGCGGGCATCAGAGAATTTATAGACTTCTAGCAGATATCGAACCTAGTATAAATTATCGAATCGCTAAAAACTGCATTGATGCATTGGGGAGAAAACTTAGATTGAGATGACCATGCTTCAACTGACCTTCAATGATCAAGGACAGAATTCGCTTCACCAAGTGCTTTGTCTGGGTGCTCACAGTGACGATATTGAGATTGGTTGTGGCGGAACTATCTTAAAACTGATTGCGATGTTTCCAGACTTAAGTTTTCACTGGGTTGTTTTTGGCGCAGCAGGCAAAAGACAGGAAGAAGCTTTTGCAAGTGCAAATACATTTTTACGAGATGCAAAATGCAAAAACATTCTGGTTAAAGGCTTTAAAGATGGTTTTTTCCCTTACATTGGAGCAGAGATCAAAGAGTTTTTTGAAGAACTGAAAAGCGAAATATCTCCAGGCTTAATTCTCACCCATTATCGACAAGATTTACACCAAGATCACCAAGTTATCTCTAATCTGACTTGGAATACTTTTCGTAATCACATGATTTTGGAATATGAAATTCCAAAATATGATGGCGATTTAGGGAATCCAAATCTTTTTGTTCATCTGGATGAACCCATTTGTCAGAGGAAAATAGCTTATCTAATGGAACACTTCGCCACGCAGGCAAATAAGCATTGGTTCACTGAAGAAACTTTTTCATCAATTCTAAGGTTGCGTGGTGTCGAATCAAACGCGCCTCATAAATATGCGGAGGCTTTTTACTGCCGAAAAGCAATTTTAATGTGAGGTACCACTATAATAATGGAGCTGACGGGAGTCGAACCCGTGTCCGCCATGGGTATTAGCATTCCGATCGTTCACAGGTTTAGCTTCTCTAATCCTCGAAGCGGGAACTGTCCATTATCCCGGACAATGGGATTCTCTAGTAAAGTCTTAGCCAACTATTGACTAGAGGCAGCTAGTTGGAGCATCCGTTGGGGTTGTGTCTACAGTCCTTAACGGAGTCAAACCATAGACGCTCGAACCTATAAGAGGTTTTTGTTAGGCAACAGCTGCTGCTTTACGAGCAAAGGGTACGATGTTGTTCGCATGTACGTGTTTTGAGCCTTTGATTTTCGAGAGGAGACTCACTCTGACCTGTATCACGAAATGTCGTTCGCCAAAACGTCGAAACCGTTACAGCCCCGCGCGATTGTTTTCATTATAGCGAATTTAGAGAAGAAAACCATTAAGTGGTAGCGACTTGGGCCGTTGAGCGATCGCTTTCGGCAAATTGAATTAGATCTTGGCGGGGATCAACGTAGATCGCCTTAATTTCTAGGCGATCACCCACTTCGACGGGGCGCGCAAAGCGCATCGCCAACTCAAGCCCCAGATCTTCTAGGAGCACAAGTCCTAGATTCTCATGTTCCCGCAGCCAGCGTAGCATCAGGGCGTGCCAAACTTCATGAGGGTTGCGACGCAAGTATTCCAAACTCCAATAGCGGTTTGTTTGTCGTTCAACCAGGGTTGCCTCATAGGCAGTATTGCTCACCGCCTGAATCAGATCTTTCGTTGTTTCCAGGGAAAAGGGCAATGGTTCACCGCGCAAATGGGCCTTGAGTTGAAAATGAGCTAGCAAATCTGCGTAGCGGCGAATAGGGGAAGTGACCTGGGTGTAGGCCTTCAAGCCCAGGCTAGCATGGCGTACTGGCGTGATACCGACCTCGCTGCGAGGCATACAACGCCGGATAGCGCAGTAGCGAACGGGTCCAGCCGGTAGTTGCATGAGTTCCTGTTCGGGCGGCAGTTCAGGCTGTGATTGTCCTCTGAAGGGGAGTGCCAGGTGATTGGCTTCTCCATAGCGCCCAGCCACTTCGCCTGCGAGGATCATCATCTCTGCGACAAGAGTTCGAGAACGAGAATCTTCTAATACCTGAATGGTAATTTCGTCGTCGCAAACCTTAATAGACGATTCCGGCATCCGAATCGTGATGGCTCCTTGAGACAGCCGCCAGGATTCACGCCGCTTTGCCCAAGTCGCGATCGCTTCTAGTTCGGGTTCTGCCCTCACCCCTAATTGAAGGATTTCATCTACATCTTCGTAGGTGAGCCGATAGGTTGGCTTCACCAGGCTAGGGAAAATCTCGTAGCTTTCGACCCCCCCCAGTTGATCAAGCACCACTCCAAAACTGAGCGCCGTGCAGACTCGTCCCTGGATTAAGCTCATCGGTCCGGTAGCCAACTCTGGCGGAAACATGGGGATCATGCCAGTAGGCAGATACACAGTTGTACAACGGCGACGGGCCTCTAGATCTAGCTCATCGCCGGGTAACAGCCAGCGAGTGGGATCAGCGATATGAATCCACAGCCGCTGTCGTCCATCTGCCAAAGATTCTACGCTCAGACCGTCATCAATTTCTTGGGTACTCTCATCATCAATGGTATAAGTCTTGAGATGAGTGAGGTCACGTCGATCGGCGTCTGGATCGGGCGGTGGAGAGGTGAGGCAGCGGTGAGTCATTTCAAGAACCCTACTAGAGAACTGGCTGGGAATTTGACTACGCCGCAGGAACAAATTTTCGTGGGGACTCCAAAGCTTGAGATCTACTAAAAGCTGGAGAGCTGCTGAGGCAGTTTCCGGTCGTCCCAAAGCAGAGAGGGTTTCCAGGGCTGGGGTGCGATGGTTAGCCTCTTCACCCAACAGCGCAAACCGCTCCAGAGCTTCTAGACGAGGGCGATCGCTACTCTGCCATTCTACCTGCTGCCCTGACGTTTGCTCTTCTGCAAGGGTCTGTTGTACCCGTTTCAGGAAGTCTTGCCAATCTTGTTGACGCTGAGCTTCCAGGTGCACTGATGCTTCAATTCCAAAACTTGCGAACTAGGGCGAGGCTCATAGCGATCGCCCTTTTGCTTGAAGTAGATCTTATCATCCGACAGCAGACAATAAGCCGCATAACACAGAGAGGGGCTTTGGTCTGAAAACAGTAGCATCGACATCGCCGCTGGATCAACCGACTCTCCGTCTTCCACCAAAAGCTCCCATGCCACCTCTAAGCTAGAAGGATCTAGATAGGTTTGAATAGCTTGCCAAAACTTTGCAATGTCGGCGGACTTGTAGGTTTGACCTGTAACAGTGTATGTGATTTCTCTAGGGTGCAGCGTATGAGGCTGTCCACGAGCATCAACCGCAATCCAATGCTTTTTGCCTTCAGGGCGCTCTACTACTGCTAGGCGATGTTGACGAGACTTGTCAGCACCATCGCCAGACAACCGAAATTCAACTAAGGTTCCCTTCTCCATGAGGTCTATTGCAAGTGAGGGTTAGGGCTATTGTCCAATATCCAGAGCACAGGATCTGGACTCAATTTTAGAATCCCTTGTGCCCTACGCCACCAGCACTAGCCTTCTTGGTTAATAAAAGGCAACAATGCCAGGATACGGGCACGTTTGATGGATTGAGTTAAGTCTCGTTGTTGCTTAGCGGTTAAGCCAGTGATGCGACGAGGCAAAATCTTGCCCCGCTCAGTCACATACTTGCGGAGCAGATCAACATCTTTATAGTCAATAGGGTCTCCGGGCTTAATGGGGGAAACGCGACGACGAAAATAGGCCATGGTTAGAATCTGGGTGATTGAAAGAACTGAATTTTGAACTATTTAGTTTTGAACTATTGAATCTCGAACTATTGAATCTCGAACTATTTAATCTCTTT
>JAAUOQ010000315.1 GCA_012034795.1 Leptolyngbyaceae cyanobacterium CRU_2_3 | reverse complement strand
TGATGTCGTAATTGTGGGCGGTGGCTTGGCAGGATCACGGGCAGCAGTCGAAATTGCCAGAACCGACCCGCGCTTAAGTGTTGCTGTAGTCGCCAAAACCCACCCGATTCGATCGCACTCTGTAGCCGCTCAGGGTGGCATGGCAGCCACGCTAAAAAACATTGACCCCGAAGATAGTTGGCAAGCCCACGCTTTTGATACGGTGAAAGGGGCTGACTACCTGGCTGATCAAGATGCAGTGGAGATCCTCACTCGCGAGGCCCCCGATGTTGTCATCGATCTAGAGCATATGGGCGTCTTGTTCTCCCGATTGCCCGACGGACGCATCGCCCAACGCGCCTTTGGCGGGCATTCCCATCAGCGCACCTGCTATGCGGCCGATAAGACAGGTCATGCTATTTTGCACGAGTTGGTTAGCAATCTGCGCCGCTATGGGGTACAGATCTACGACGAATGGTATGTGATGCGGCTGATCTTGGAAGAGGGACAGGCCAAAGGATTGGTGATGTATCGGATTCGCGATCGCCGTCTGGAAGTGGTGCGGGCCAAAGCCATTATGTTTGCCACTGGCGGATATGGGCGAGTCTACAACACCACATCCAATGACTACGCCTCCACTGGAGATGGACTGGCCATGACAGCCGTTGCCGGATTGCCTCTGGAAGATATGGAATTTGTCCAGTTCCACCCCACCGGACTCTATCCCGTAGGGGTGCTGATCTCAGAAGCAGTTCGGGGTGAAGGCGCTTATTTAATGAATAGTGAAGGCGATCGCTTCATGGCAAACTATGCACCCAGCCGCATGGAGTTAGCCCCGCGTGATATAACTTCTCGTGCCATCACCCGCGAAATTCGGGCAGGACGAGGGGTGCATCCTGATGGTAGTGCGGGTGGGCCCTTTGTCTATCTCGATTTACGGCACATGGGCAAAGAGAAAATCATGAGCCGGGTTCCCTTTTGCTGGGAAGAAGCCCATCGGCTGGTCGGTGTGGATGCGGTTACCCAGCCGATGCCGGTACGTCCGACGGTGCACTATTCGATGGGTGGCATTCCTACCAATACCGATGGGCAAGTGCGAAGCGGACTGGGCGATGGGTTGGTTGAAAGTTTCTTTGCGGCTGGAGAAACTGCCTGTGTCTCGGTGCATGGTGCCAATCGCTTGGGCAGTAACTCACTGCTAGAGTGTGTGGTGTATGGGAAGCGCACAGGAGCGGCGATCGCCCAATATGTGCAAACTCGCAAACTGCCTGATATTAATTCGCAGGACTACCTGACCCAAACTGAACAGCAAATTCAACACTTCATCGACCAACCTGGACAGTACCGCATCCACGAGGTGCGGCAAGCGTTCCAAGACTGTATGACAGACTACTGCGGTGTTTTTCGTACTGAATCTTTGATGCGCGAGGGCTTGGAAAAACTCCAAGGAATTCGCCAAAAAGCTCAGCAGATTTATCTCGATGACAAGGGTAGCGTTTGGAATAGCGAACTGGTGGAGGCACTAGAACTACAAAGCCTGCTGATTGTTGGCGAAATGATCCTCACGGGCGCACTCAACCGTCAAGAAAGCCGAGGTGCCCATTGTCGAGAAGATTTCCCGGATCGCAACGACACCGATTTCCTCAAACACACAATGGCGTTCTATTCATCCGCAGGTATCAATATCAACTACCGTCCGGTCGCAATCACAATGTTTGAGCCGCAAGAGCGCAAATATTAAACACAAGCATTAAACACAAGTACGAGTCAGATATGCGAATTTCACAGGCGATCGCCCTATTACATCTCCCATATAGATAACCCCCATATAGATCACCCCCATATGGATCACCCAATTGGCTTTGTTTTCAAACTCCTGATCCTTTCTACTCTGCTATCCTTCGGGATTAAGTACGGTGCCCCTTACCTGGCGATTGCTCCTACTCACTTGAATGCCCTAATTGGGGTGCTGCTACCAGCGGGGATAATGGCGATCGCGCTAACCTGGAGCGCTTGGAAACAGGAGCGCTTGGAAAAGTAATTATTGGAAAAGTAATTGCAAGAGTAGAGGAGGGTGGTCTTGTTATTCTGGCGATGTTATTTTGGCGATGTTATTTTGGCGATCGCGGATAGAAGCACAACCAAGGGTACGATTCACCTCCTTCGCAGTGCAAAGGATACACTCATCCTGGTTCGCGTTCAACCAAAATCACATTTTCCGTGACTTTTTCAAAGGTGTCATCGTGGCTGATCACAAAAAGCTGCCGAAAGCTCTTGATATTGGCGATCGCCTCAGCCAAGCTTTCCCGTCGAGGGCGGTCCATATTGGTAGTCGGTTCATCAAAAAAGGCAATGTCAATATCTGCTAGAACCCGTAATAGCGCCAGCCGGACTGCCAGTGCTGCACACATTTGCTCCCCACCCGACAGGTTAATCAATCGACGGCTGTGGGCACCTTCCTGAATGAGAATTTCGTAGTCTCGCGTCCATTCCAGCGCCACATTGGGACGATTGAGTAATTCCCGGAAGAGGCGGTCTGCCTCCCGTGAGATGGTTTGTACATAGCGCTCGGTAATGCGCGGTCCAGCTTCTTTGTAGACTTTGCGAGCAAAACTGATGAACTTGCGGACTTTCTCCTTCTGCTTCAGGTCATGCTGGGCGCGATCGCGCTTTTCTACCACTGTCTCCAAACTGGCCAACTGGCTATCTAGCTCTGCTAATAGCTTGCGCTGTTGGGGCAATCCCCCCGCAAGCCGATCAGCTTTGCTGCGCGTCTCTTCATAGCAGGTCTGGATCTGCTGCCACTGTTGCGGGTCATAGGTTTGAGTGCTCTGTTCATACTCAGCTTGCAGAGCAGTTTGGCTGGCAGTCAAATGCTCCAATTGTTCGACGACGGCTGTAAACTCGGCTTGTAGCCTGGCTAACTGATTGGCATCATTGCGGTGCTGCATGTAGATGACATAGAAAGACTGACGAGATTGCCGCAGATCTTTTTGAGCCTCTATCTGGTCTTCCAGATCCACAAACTGGGATAGTTGAGCATCGAGAGTGGCGATCGCCTGCTCCAAACCAGAATATTGAGCGCTCAGCGCTGCGTCCTGAACGCTCAGGGATTTAGCCTGTTGAAGGTCGTGTTCTAAAAGCTGGATACGTCCTCTGGGATTGCCCAAGTGGTTCAGGTCAGTCAAGATTTGCGATCGGGCTTGCAGACAGTTGGCTTCAACAACGAGGGCAGCTTTAATTTGGGCTAGTCGCTCCTGAAATTGGTTGATTTCATCCTGCCAGTGAACTTGCTGAGCCAGTTTTAGATTCAGCGTCGCCACTTCTACCCGTTGCTGGTAGAGGGTATCTAATAAGGCTGCGGTTTGACGGAGTTGCTCTTGAAGTTTGGGCACCGAAATTTGCTCGGACAGGTCTGCCAAGATGCGCCAGAGGGTATTGAGCAAATGGGTGTTGAGTTGAACACCCGATTGAATTGCCACCAAGGCAGATTCGACCGACGCCGTGGCTAGCAACGGCACCCCCTGCTGCACTGCTCTCAAGGTTGCCAATGCTTTCTCGGCTTCCGCCTGTTGGCGATCGCGTTGTTCTTCACCAGAACTAACCAACTGTCTTAGCTCTGCCTCAAACTGTTTGGCGGCTTCTACTCGGCTAAGTTGTTCTTGCAAGCGATTGCGTTTTTGCTCCAGGTCAGAAATCTGGCTGATTTTAGCTTTCAAGGCTTGAATCCGTTCAATCTCAGTCGCTAGTTGGGTCTGCTCTGCCTGAATCCGAACCAGTTGTCGAGCTAAATTTTGCTGTTCGGGCTTGAGGGCTTGCAGTTGATTGAGTTGCTCCACCATTGCTACCTGCTGTTGCTCCAGGGCTGTTTGCTGCTCCACCAAGGGCTGAAGCTGCTCAATTTCAGCCGTTGCCCGATCTAAGGTTTCTCGCTTGAGGCTCAGCTTTGTACGTTCGGTTTGGAGGGCAGCGATCGCTTTTTGCTGCATCTCTCGCTGCTTCAGAATGGCTTGTCGCTGCTTTGCTTGTTGATCTAGCTCCTTCAAAGTAGCTTCGGCTTGCAAATAAATTTGATAGCTTTCTCGATGTTCCAGACAAATTTGGACTGACTGTTTAGCCCGTTGTAGTGCCTGATCCAGTAAAGCGATCGCCTGCTGTTTGCCTTCAATTTGAGCCATTAACTGTTGCAGTTTCGCAGCCATTTGCTGCACTTGCTGAGCCTGGGCAGTTAGCCGATCTTTCTCAGTTTGCAATGCAGCCAATTCGGCTTGCAGCTTTTGTAACGTGGCTTCACTTTCAGTAATTTCGCGATTGAGAAATAGGCGGCGTTCTCGCAGAGGCTGCCAATCTTGCAGCATTTCGTTGTATTGAGCGATCGAGCGTTCTAGCCCCTCCACTTCTGATTTGCCATACTTTTCCAGCGATAGCATTTGCTGGTTGGCTTGCCGATATTCTTCTACTTTGAGGATGGCATCGAAAATTGGCTTACGTTTCTCGGAGGATAATAGAAAATCTGTGGTAAACATGCCTTGTGGAACGCCAATGGTATTGGCAAATAGCCGGGCCAGATCAGTTCCAGGAGCAACACCAAACTGTTGCCGCAACCACGGTAAAATCTCTTCTTCGATATGTCTATGATCTAGTTTTATACTTAACTGTGGATCATAAAGCGTATATCCTTTTGTAGTGCAACGCTGCACTTCATAGGTTCGCCCATCGCGATTAGAAATGAAGGCGACTGTAACCTGAGCACTACTAGCTCCATTCCGAATTAAATCCTCTTTGTTATATGCCCCCCGATGATTGAACATCGTCCAGGCGATCGCTTCTTACGAACAAGCAACTAAAATTCGCCCCCACTATCCCGATGCTTGGAACAATCGAGGCGTAGTGCTGTTAGAATTGCAGCAGTATCAAGATGCGATCGCCTGTTACGAACAAGCAATTCAAGCTAAACCGGATTATGCCGACGCTTGGAACAATCGAGGCGTTGCTTTTCTAAAATGCAGCAAGTACGAACAAGCCGTAATTTCTTACAATAACGCCGCTGCAAATTAAAAAACGATTATACGGTATGAGCTTGGGAACAATCGAGGCGTCGCGCTGTCGAAATTGCAAAATACGAAGCAGCAATTGATTCTTACGATAATGCTGCCAAAATTCGACCGGATTTTTACAGGATCTGGTACAATAAAGCTCGGTGTTACGCGCTGCAAGGCAAAATTGATTTAGCAATTGAAAATTTGAAACGCGCCTTAAATCTCAATCCGAATTTGTGTAAAGAGTTGGCGAAAACCGAACCAGATTTGGAAAAGATTCGCGATCGAGATGTATTCAAGCAGTTGATAAGTTAATCCATATCGATCGGCACGGCATTGAGAAACCGGGTTTCTCTCTAACAATCTTTGGTAAAATTCAAAAATTCTCTAAGAAACCCGGTT
>JAAUOQ010000314.1 GCA_012034795.1 Leptolyngbyaceae cyanobacterium CRU_2_3 | reverse complement strand
CTGAGTGGAAGGGCCGTCGCTCAACGGATAAAAGTTACTCTAGGGATAACAGGCTGATCTCCCCCAAGAGTTCACATCGACGGGGAGGTTTGGCACCTCGATGTCGGCTCATCGCAACCTGGGGCGGTAGTACGTCCCAAGGGTTGGGCTGTTCGCCCATTAAAGCGGTACGTGAGCTGGGTTCAGAACGTCGTGAGACAGTTCGGTCCATATCCGGTGCAGGCGCAAGAGCATTGAGAGGAATCTTCCTTAGTACGAGAGGACCGGGAAGAACGCACCGCTGGTGTACCTGTTATCGTGCCAACGGTAAACGCAGGGTAGCCAAGTGCGGAGCGGATAACCGCTGAAAGCATCTAAGTGGGAAGCCCACCTCAAGATGAGTGCTCTCATGGTGTTAAACCAGTAAGGTCACGGGCAGAACACCCGTTGATAGGTGGTAGATGGAAGTGTAGTAATACATGAAGTCGAGCCATACTAACAGACCGAGGGCTTGACCTCTAAATCGTAAACTCAGCAATCTGGTGACTGTGAGCCATCTAAAACAAGTTTCTATGCAGCCTTCAAGGGTTCTAAGCTTTCCTGGTGCTTATGGCGGTGTGGAACCACACTTATCCATCCCGAACTGAGATGTGAAACGCACCTGCGGCGAAGATAGTTGGGGGGTAGCTCCCTGCAAAAATAGCTCAGTGCCAGGTCGATTGTAGACGAAGGATGTCTCTAACAAATTCGTTAGAGACATCCTTCGTTTTTAGGTAACCTCAAATGAGGAGGGGATGGGTCAAGATTTCACAGATCTCGCTGAAACTCTTCCAGAACATCTATTAGGTGAACTTGAGCTTGCATGGGTAGCAGGTCAGACAGAGGAATTTCACGCTTGCCGCCGCCAAGTTTGACGGAAATATGTTTCAGCACTTCTACTACCTGATCTTCTGAAATAGTTCTCTTTTGTAGCATCGGGTAGAACTGTTCTGCTAGGGGTGTATGCAGGTGAGCATCCCGCAGATACAGATGCCATTTGGCAACATCCATGTAGACGTTTTCGCCGATCGCAGCAGCTAATTTTTCGATCGCTTCGCTAGAACTTGCCATGAGATTGACCTCCTAAAAGCTATCCTTCGTTGGGGGATGGTGGGGTTGTGGAGCCTGAGTAGTCTGCGATCGCAAAGATAAATAAAGCATGGATAACTAGCACGGTCAGCCAACCTAGCGTGAGCCAAATAGCCCAATTCCAGTTTGCCTTCTGAATGATGCGGAAAAACCAGACCCCTGAGTTAATGCAGGCAAAGGCAGCAACATGGACAGCAAAGTTCATCCGATCGTCAAGCTTGCGATAGTCTGGGTCTTTACGATCGGGTTTACGAGACCAACGGGGAGGCATACATCAGGCGAGATAAAGGACAGGCATTTGATGAAGGCAAAGCCTTTACTCTCTATTGTAAGATTTGCTGCATCGGTTGGATTGACGAATGTTGGAATTTAATGATTCACGGCTTTTCGCTCATTATGGGGCAACTGTTAACAAGCCTTGTCATAAAGCGTAGTCTCCTGATTTACCGCCCGTTTTACGGATCAGTTGAATTGCTTCAATTTGGATAGATTTTTCTAAGGCTTTTGCCATGTCATAGAGGGTGAGAGCAGCGATCGAGACTGCCGTGAGGGCCTCCATTTCTACTCCAGTTTCAGCCTTAGTTCTAACTTCGGCTTGGATGTGATAGCCTGGCAGCTTGGCATCTGGTGTAATTTGCACTTCCACTTTTTGAAGAGGAAGTGGATGGCAAAGCGGAATCAGGCTAGAAGTTTGTTTGGCTGCCATGATCCCGGCTATACGTGCTGTGCCCAGCACATCCCCTTTCGGGGGCATTGCCTGACTGGATAGTGGCAAAAGTGTCGGGCTGCATCCGAACTTGTCCGATGGCGATCGCACTTCGCACAGATGCGACTTTGTCTGAGACATCAACCATCTGGGCTTGCCCTTGGGAATCAAGGTGAGTCAGGGGATTGGGTGAAGCAGGGAAAAGATCTTGGGACATGGACAATTGTTGAATTCTTGTGCTAAAGTTAATTCTTGTGAAAGGGTGTGTAGCTCAGTGGACTAGAGCACGTGGCTACGGACCACGGTGTCGGGGGTTCGAATCCCTCCTCGCCCGTTGCAGATGTTGAAGGGTAGACGCTAAACAGTCTACCCTTCAACAGTATTTTAGCCGAGAGGACTTTTGGGGACAGCCGATTGACTGAGCCAGCCAATGGCGTAAGTGTCTTTATCTAGCCCCAAGGCAAAACGCAAGGACGTACCTGGGGTTTTGCCAGAGCAGGTAAGAAAAATTAGAACTCCAAGCAAAGATAGAATCGCAGACAGCCCAAAGAGTTCTCGGTAGCTCCAGGCGCCAGCAAGTGCTCCCAGGACTGGGCCGCGATCGCAATGCCCGTGTCAAATCCAATCATGCAAATTCCAAAGGTGCGTCCTCGTTCATCGGGATGGGATCGATCGGCCATCAAAACAGCCATCATCGGGATCAAGATTCCGGCTCCCATGCCTTCGACAATGCTTGCCAGTAAGAACATTGTCTCGCTTCTGGCTTGCCATAGCATCGCCATTGCTAGGGCGTATAGGACGAGGCTGTAGACTGAATGAAGATGCCAACGTCGTAGCGATCGCTCAGAGGCCCGACGATCAACCGAATGCCAAAACTGGATAATGCGGCTGCCGTGTAAAACAAGCCCACATTGAGGGCGACCCCCGATTCCCGTAGATAAAGCGGCACAAAGGTACTGAGCGTTCCAAAGGCTAGCCCAATCATGAGCAGGATCAGAGCGGGTATCCGAATACGAGGATCGCCTAACAGGCTCCAAAACTCATACTTGGGTGGATTCTCGATTGGCTCTCGATCTTGTTGCTGAGCAACAGGCTCAGTAATCTGGGCTGTGTAAACCAACCCTATGAAGCCAAGGGCAGCGGTGATCAGAAACATGGGAGTATAGCCAAGCCACGCTTGAGACAGTCCGCCAACGGCTGGCCCGATCGCCATACCTAGAGGATGAACTAAACTCATATAGCCAATCACTTCACCGCGATGTTGAGGCGGTGATAAATCGACAACCAGGGCACTATAAGCTAAGGCAAATGCAGCGATGCTAATGCCGTGGAAGGCGCGAACGACTATCAGGAGCGGAATACTGGACGTTGCCATGTATCCCAGAGGAGCGATCGCCACTACCGCTATCCCGATCAGTAGAACCTGCTTGCGGCCACGGTTATCTGCCAACTGAGCTAGCCACTTGCGGGAGGGCAGTAGCCCAATTGCAAATGCTCCGATGACAATTCCGATCATCTGTTTATCTGCCCCTACTGATTCTACATAGAGGGGCAGTGTGGGTATCAGGGCTGCCAGTCCCGACCAAAATAAAAGACCTGCGATGAATAAAACTCTCAGGTTGCGCTGAAGCGCTGGGCTGAATTGGGAAAAGACATTCAAGGCTCTAGATCCTTCAGGTGAAGAGGAGGCGATGTAAACAGAAAAAGCAATCCCATTGAGGTGGACAGAATGTGGACAGAATGTGGACAGAATTCGGAAGGTGTTTGTGTTGTGTGAGCCAAGCTTACCCACACAGCCTGATACCGGATACTCTAGTCCATTCTTTGAAGTTTGGTAATTTTGGGATCGAGGATTTTTTGTCCGATACCAGGGAACCTTACGGCGAGGCAGATTTTGTTACCGTTTCCAAAGATATGCGTGACTTTACCTTCGCCGAAGCCTTTGTGAAGAATGCGATCGCCCACTGTCCAGTCATCGGCATGAGTGCCTGGAGCATTGGATGTTTGCTGCTTGATTTCTCGAATCGGAGTGGTCATTCGCTTAGGGATAGCTCCAGCAACGCTACCTAAGAGTAATTCCTTGGGTAATTCTCCCAAAAACAGTGAAGGGCTAGCGGGTTCGCGGGAGCCATACAGCCGCCGCTCGCGAGCATAGGAGAGAAACAATTGCTCACGCGCACGAGTAATGCCAACGTAGCAGAGACGGCGCTCTTCTTCGAGAGATTGGGGGTCATCTAGCGATCGAAAGTTGGGGAACAGCCCTTGTTCTAATCCCACCAGGAATACGATTGGAAACTCTAGTCCTTTAGACGAGTGCAGAGTCATCAGCGAGACTTTAGATTGCTGTTCTTCATTGAGGTTGTCTAAATCGGAGGCTAGCGAAGCACTAGCCAAAAAGAGTGGCAGATTGGATTCTTCGTTTTGTTCTTCAAATTGTAGGACAGCGTTATAAAGCTCCTGGACATTTTGCAGGCGATCGAGCGCTTCATCTGTGCCCTGATTTTTCAAATCATCGACATATCCTGAATCTTCTAACACCCCTTGGGCAATTTGTGAGGCGGACAAATCTTCAATTTTGGCTTGCCAGGACTGAATCATATGGACAAAGCCAAGCACAGGTTTGGCCGATCGCCCTGCCAGGGTTTGTACCGAAGTTTCGTCGCTGAGAATTTGCCAGAGAGACGTATTGAGTTCTCGTGCAGCCGTTTCTAGGCGATCGATTGTCGCTTTGCCAATGCCGCGTCGAGGTGTGTTGATGATGCGCTTGAGGCTGATGGAGTCTTCGGGGTTGGCGATCAGCCGGAGATAACAGAGAACATCTTTAATTTCTTTGCGATCGTAGAATCGCAGCCCACCTACAACAGTGTAGGGAATACCATACTGCACCAAGATTTCTTCAAAGGAGCGAGATTGGGCATTGGTGCGATATAAAATGGCAAAACTACTCCAGCTTAGATCAGGATTGGTTAGCTCTAACTGACGAATTTGATTGATGACAAAGTTGGCCTCAGCGGTTTCGTCTTCTGCCCGATAGCAAAAGATGGCTTCCCCCGTTGCACGAGTGGGTTTCAGGACTTTGTCAATTCGTTCGGTGTTGTTTTCAATGAGCGCATTGGCGAGTTGTAGGATATTTTCAGTCGAGCGATAGTTTTCTTCCAACTTGACCATTGTGCGCGTATCAATATCGGGCAAGCCATCGCCAAAGTCATTTTGGAAGTCCATCAGGATGGTAAAGTCGGCAGCGCGGAAGGAATAGATCGATTGGTCGGCATCGCCCACTACAAAAATGGATCGATAATCCCAGTCGCTAAATTTGCGTGGGTTGGCGGTGTTTGTCACCAGGAGCCGAATCAGATCATATTGAGTGCGGTTTGTATCTTGATATTCATCGACTAAGATGTGCCGAAACCGGCGATGCCAGTAGTCTAAAACCTGCTGATTTTGCCTAAAAAGCTGCACTGGGATCAGGATCAGGTCATCAAAATCCAGGGCATTGTTGGTTGCTAGCGCCTTTTGGTACTCAGAATAGACGTTGGCAATGACCCGACCTTTGAAGTGGGGTTGTTCTCGCTCGACATCGGCGGGAGCAAAGCCCTGATTTTTGGCATT
>JAAUOQ010000313.1 GCA_012034795.1 Leptolyngbyaceae cyanobacterium CRU_2_3 | reverse complement strand
TCCGACTCCTACCCCAACTCCGACTCCCACTCCGACTCCCGTTCCCACCCCAACTCCATCAACCTCCCAATCTCCCACCCCAACTCCATCACCGACACAATCCGGCTCACCCGATCTAGCACCTTCATCTGCCCCTAACCCCAACCCCAGAGCCATGTGGTAGGCATAACACTCATCATTAAAGGATAAAAATTAAGATGGATTTTCGTCCCTCTTGGCAGGCTTGCTTGGGAACATCTATGTTTCTGCTATTCGTAGCCGTACCTTCAGCAGTCCAAGCTTCAAATCACGAAGATATCGCTAATCCAGGGGCAAAGTCATCTACAGTACCGATATCTCCGCTTTATCCACCCAATGTGCCCGATCTACCACCGATCCAGCCAGTGCTTCCAGAGGCTTTATCCACCCGTTTAGTGTTGAAGCTCAGTGAACGGAGAGTCTATGTTTATCAAGGCAATAGTTTGCAGGCTACCTATCCAGTTGCAGTGGGAGGAGTAGGTTGGGAAACGCCAATCGGGAGTTTCCAAGTTGCTGCCATGTTAGAAAATCCAGGTTGGACTAATCCTTTTACGGGGGAAGTCACACCTGCTGGGTCTGCTAGTCCCTTGGGAGATCGCTGGATTGAATTTTGGACAGATGGCACTAATGCGATTGGGTTTCATGGCACACCCGATCGAGACTCTGTAGGAGAGGCAGTTTCTCATGGCTGTGTACGCATGTTGAATGAAGATATTCGGCAGATGTATGCGATCGTACAGTTGGGAACTCCAGTCAATGTGGAGCCTTGAACAAGCAGAGTTTGAGAAATTCCGGAAACTTTTGGTAATTCTGGAACAACTTATTAAACTGGGGAATAATCGACAATTAAACTCCCTCATCTAAAAAAGGTGAGGTAAGCTTGGGTGGCTATGTCAAATCAAAATGGCGTACAGTGGCAGGTTGGAGATATTATTCTTGGCTTGTACAAAGTACTCGGCATTCTAAGTCAGGATGGGTTTGGTGAGGTCTACAAGGTACGGCATTTAGGATGGCAAACCGATCTGGTCATTCAAAACCCCACGGCAGAGACGATTGAGCGTTTCGGAGGGAGGGAGAATTTCCAGCGTCAGGCTGAGGCTTGGGCTAATTTGGGGCTATATCCTCAGATTGTGAGCTGCTACTATGTCCGCTCTGTAGATGGACATCCGTTAGTTTTTACCGAGTATGTGGTTGGCGATCGCTGAGCACTTGGATTGCCGATCGCCGCCTTTATGCTAATGGATCTTCGCTCGCGCTCCAACGGATCTTGGATATCGCGATCCAATGGGCTTGGGGACTCCATTATGCTCATGCACAGGGGGTTATTCATCGGGCTGTCAGCCCCAATACTCTCCTAATCACGCCGGATAATGCGGCTAAAGTTACAGATTTTGGTTGGACTACAATCAGCGCTATCAATGCGATCGCTGGTATGTCACCAGCACAGATCCATCCAACACTGTTGACCCCCCAAATCGATTGTCGGGGTTGGGGGCTATCCATCCTGGAAATGTTTGCCGGGGGACGCACCTGGGCAGCCGAAACCCCTGCATCTCAGGTCTTACAAGACTATTTGGCAACCGAAACCGATGATCCAGCAGAAGGAACGCCCTTGCCTCAGATGCCTTTGCGGGCTGTTCAGCTACTGCAACGCTGTTTTCAAGACCATCCAGAGCAAAACCATTCAGAGCAAAACCATCCAGAGCAAAACCATCCAGAGCAAAACCATCCAGAGCAAAACCATCCAGAGCAACCTACTCTCCTTTTGCAGCAGGTAGCAACCGAGTTGCAAGCAGTTTATCGAGAAACGATGGGGCACATCTATCCTCACCGGGAACCCATTGCTCCAGATTCAACTCCCAAAGGCGTTGCCGACAGATTTAATAACACAGCCGTATTGCTATGGGATTTGGGACGGTCCAATGAGGCTGTAACGCTGTGGGAACAAGCGCTGATCGCGCAACCTCATCATCTTGAGTCGATCTATAATCGGGGGCTGATGCTGTGGCGATCGGGCAAAGTTTCAGATGATCAAGCCCTACTGCGACATTTAGAGACTAGCCGCTCCGCTAACCCAACTTGGGCTGTAGACTATCTGCTCAGCTTAGTCCATCTAGAACGAGGCGATAGTGAAGCCGCACTCAAGCTATTAGAGAATATTCAGGCGGAAGGAGTTCAGCAGAAAGAGATTACCGCAGCGCTGGCAACCGTCAAACAGCGATTGCCCGTTGCCAAACAACTGCTGCCCAACTTTAGCACCAGGATTGCACCCCAGCATCCTACAAGCCCAGAAATGGTTGCAGTTACATTAGGGGCGGCTAGCCGCTATGCCCTCTCTGGGGACGCAGCAGGAGCAATTCGATTGTGGGATATTCCCACAGGCAAAGCTTTAAGTGGATTTAAAGGGCATCAAGGAGCAGTGAGGGCGATCGCCTTTAGCCCCGATGGCTGCTCTGTTTTGTCGGGTGGGGATGACCAGATTATGCAGCTCTGGAACGTTGCTGATACCAGTCATATTCACCTGTTTGACGGCAGAGAACGCCGAGCTACCGATCTGTACAGGAGAAGCCCGTTTAGTCCCTTTGCCGCATTGCTCGGTAAGCTAGACGGCTTCACCCGTCGGTTGCAGTCAACGACCCATCACGGAACGGTCTGGTCGGTCGGGTTTAGTGCTGATGGTCGTTATGTTGTATCAGGCGGTGATGATCGGGTTGTCAAACTTTGGGATATCCAAACCGGCAAATGTTTGCGGATCTTTCAAGGCCACAAAGGTCCCGTGCTGGCAGTTCAGTTTACTCCCGATCGCCAACATATTCTATCGGCTAGCGCTGACCAAACTATTAAATTATGGGAAATTACGACAGGACATGAGGTGCAAACGTTTAAGGGCCATCGCCACCTGACCTCAATCGCTTGCAGTGCCGATGGACAGTATGTTGCAGCAAGTGCTGATCCCCTTCAAGTGTGGGACATCTCTACAGGGCAGCGGGTGCAGAGTTTTGAGATGCAAGGATCGCGATCGGTGGTGTTTACTCCAGAGGGTCGGTTTATCCTGGCGGGTGGAGATGACCAGCATTTGAGACTCTGGGAGATCGCCTCTGGTCGCTGTTTGCGGACATTTGACGGACATCAATCGGGGATTCGGGCGATCGCCCTTAGCTCAGACGGAAACTATGCCCTGTCCGCAGATGCTACAGCGCTAAAGTGGTGGGCCATTCACTCCAGTACCCTGCCTGATTTGGCACCGCTGCGTTTGTCTCAGATACAGCTTACCGATCCGCAGATCACGAGCGATCATCTATATGAGCAGGAGGTAGCCCAAGCACAGGTGGCGCTAGCACAGGGAGATGTGATGACAGCGGCCCAGCACATTCGGCAGGCGCGATCGCAACCCGGATACAACCGAGGTGCAGAAGCAGTTCAAACCTGGCTCAGTCTCTATACCTCTCTGCCTCGGCAATCTTTGAACAGCAGTTGGGAACAGGTAACTTTTGAGCGGTACACTGAAGCCATTAACTCAGTGGCTTTTAGTCCAGATAGTAACTGCCTATTAACAGGAAGTGCTGACACGACTCTGAAACTGTGGAACATTCAGACCAGTCGTTGCCTCCTGAGCTTCGAGGGACATAAAATCAAGTGACGGCTGTGGTCTTTAGCCCAGTCTGCCGTTTTGCCTTATCCGGCAGCGCTGATACTACCCTTAAATTGTGGAACCTGAACACAGGGGAATGTTCCCGCACTTTATCGGGACATAGCGATCGCGTACTGTCAGTCGCATTTAACCCTACAGGTCGCTATATCGTATCTGGCAGTGCCGATAGTACGCTCAAGTTATGGGAAGTTGCCACAGGTCGATGTTTGCGGACGTTTAGAGGGCATCAAGACAGAGTCACGGCTGTCACATTTAGCCCAGATGGACGGTTTGTTTTATCGGGGAGTGCCGATACCACCCTCAAACGGTGGAGCGTCGCAACGGGCAACTGCTTAGGGACGTTTGAGAACCACATTGTTGAAGTTTGCTCAATTGCTGTCAGTGCCGATGGGCGATCTGTCCTGTCTGGCAGTGCCGATCAAACGCTAAAGCTGTGGAGCCTTGTGACTGGTGATTGTTTACGCACCTTTGTGGGACATGCGGCTGCGGTACGATCTGTTAGCCTTAGTACAGATGGTCGCTATGCCCTCTCTGGCAGTGAAGACAAAACTTGTCGGCTTTCTCTCTTAGATTGGGAATTGTCCAATCCCTTACCGACGGATTGGGATGAAGGGGTCAATCCTTACTTAGAAGCGTTCCTACAACTCCACACTCCCACTGCTGGAGTCTTGCCAGTTAACCATGAACCCAGTGCAGACGAAATCACCTTAGCTCTGACTCCTCAAGGTACGCCTACCTGGACTGAGACTCATTTCAGCTACCTCCTGCATACGCTGAAGTCAGCAGGCTATGGCTGGCTCAAAGCTGATACTATCCGTCAGCGGTTGATTCGTCTGACTCAACCGCTGGCTCAACCGCTGGCCCAACCACTGGCCCAACCTAGCTTTCAAGCTATCACTCAACCTGCCGCTCGTCCCCTCAGCCCCCCCGCTGATGTCACAGCATTTGCCACAGTATTCGGTACTGAATTTGCTACAGAACTGGGTGACCCAGAAACTTCAGCGAAGGTGGTTCTCACCGTTACCGCAGGCAGCCTGCAAGGACAAGAATTTACCTTTAGCGATCGCACTATCTGCATCATCGGCCGTGCTAAAGATTGCCATCTGCAATTGCCCAACGATGAGCAGCACAAAACCATTTCTCGCTACCATTGCATGCTCGACATTAACCCGCCCATCGCCCGGATTCGTGACCTTGGTAGTCTGCACGGCACTTACATCAACGGACAAATGATTGGACGACGCCAACACAACCAAACACCTGAGCAGGCGATTTACACTAAATTTTCCGAACATGATCTATCAACAGGAGACGAAATTAAGCTAGGTCAAACCGTATTTTGTGTCAGGTTAGAAACAGAACCATCTGACGCAGCCATAACCAATGAAACTGCCTTTAGCCCACCCACCGTATTAGGCAGGTCGGCTGATGACCATAGCCATCCTCCAGATATTGAAGGCTACACTCCATTGAGACAGATCAGGGAAGGTGCAGCGGGTGAGGTGTATATTGCCCGTCATAATCGCACCCAAGACCTTGTTACCCTCAAAATCTTGTTCCCTCAAAAAGCAGTGCGCTCTTCGGCTGTTGCTACCTTTCTCCAGGAAGTCAAAAGCATCAAAGCCTTACAACATCCCAACATTGTGCGGCTGCTAGATTCTGGCTATACCAACGGTGCCTTCTTCTTTGCCCTTGACTATTGTGAGGGAGGCAATGTAGTGAATTTAATGCAGCAACGGGGGGGGACGATTATCC
>JAAUOQ010000312.1 GCA_012034795.1 Leptolyngbyaceae cyanobacterium CRU_2_3 | reverse complement strand
TGAACGCTACAACCCCAAAAGGTGTTTTAGAGGAGGAGGCTACGGCTGCTTTTAGCCCCAAAGACCAGATCCCTGATGCTATAGTCGCTAATCTTAATCCTAATACGGGCAGTATATTGCTGAAATCTGCCTACAATCAAGGGTTAATCAATCAGGTTCAGCTTATGTTGACTGCTCAAGTACGTAACCCCGCTTTCATTGCGGCTGTGGGTCAGGCAGACAATGGTAAGTTTCTTTTAGAAGGGGCAATCGGTACAACCCCTAGTACCGCAAGCTCGGTAAACACGAGTTTCCTGGAATTGTGGCAAGAAAAGCAAAAGACTCTTCCTGGTAATTATGTCGCTCAGACCTGGGATGCGATCGCTCTGCTGACTTTGGCAGCACAGTCTGCTCAGTCTAGCGATGGAGAAGCCATCAAAAATAAATTGCGGCAAGTGGCTAACACCCCTGGCATTGAGGTTACAGACATTTGTGAAGCTTTGCAGCATGTCAAAGAGGGCAAAGACATCAATTACCAAGGGGTTAGTGGCACTGTCGATCTGGATGAAAATGGCGATGTTGTCGGCAGCTATGATATTTGGACTGTCGATACGCAGGGCAAAATTAGGGAAATCGGACAAGTTAAGCCTGCGTCATAGTCCATCTGTTCAATTCAACTCAGGGTTGACACAAGCGTCCAAAAATCTGACCGCGATGACTAGACAGCTAGAAGTGCATCGTCTACAGTCAGGTTCAGAAGTGTATTCATTTTCTACATGTCCCTCTCATCCTCCAATTCTCCCGATCAGCCTATGATTTTGGGGTTTGATCCGGGACGACAGAAGTGCGGTTTGGCAATCTTAGGGCTAGACCGTAGCCTTTACTACCACCAAGTGATTTCCTCAGATGAGGCAATTGCCACCATTCAGTCTCTGCTTCAAAAATTTCCAATTTCCACGCTGGTGATGGGCGACCAGACTACTTCCAAGGAGTGGAAACAAAAGCTCAGCAGCAGTTTATCTAAGCCGCCTCGGATTGTTCTGGTCGATGAGCGCTATAGTAGCTTGGAAGCCCGCGATCGCTATTGGCAGATGTTCCCTGCTACCGGTTTATCTAGTTTAATTCCCCAAGGGATGAGGAGCTTACCCCGTCCTATTGATGATATTGTGGCAATCCTTTTGATTGAACGATATCTGGGACAGCTAACGGGCAAAGTCATCGGCTAAATTTGGGCTCGAATGGTGAAATGGTAATCACCCCCTGGCTCAAGCTGATAGTCACTCTGCTCCAGAAAGCGGTTTAAAGGTTCTTTGATCAGCGCTCGACCCAAAGAAGGTTCCACCGATAGCTTACCTAACCGAAACTCCCACTGGAAATGCCATTCATATTCACCCGCTCGAACTTCACCCGCGATCGCGCCTTGTTGCCAAGACTGATAGGTAATCCGAACATGGGCAGTAGTTTGGGGTAGACGCTTGGGACTCACGAGTGGACTCTCTATCCGACAGAAAATATAGACCACGGGCACTGGCGAAGATGACAGACGCTAAATCTTAATATGGCATCTCAACAAAGGTTTACGTTCTCACTTCTACCCAACCACAATAAGCTCATAGTTTGTAGTCTATCGTTTGTAGTCAACCCTGCCTCTTCTTCAGTCTAAAGTCAGAAAAATCTGACTCTTTGAACAGGCTAGAACTCCGGTTCTAACGCCCAAAGGATTGGACCTTGAGGAATGAGGGCATCAACACTGTGTGACCTCGCTGAGTCAGTAATGCTGCTTTTTGATGAGCAACTTCCGAGCGAATAGCGCTGGCAGATCCTGGCGCAAGGCTGTGAAATTATCTGAAATCAGTCTCTTCAGCTACGTACCGACGGTAACTAAGTTTTTAAGTTTAAGCCAATGGCAAAGATGCAGAATTGCCAGCACGAAACTATAAAGGCAGAATTGTGGAGTTGGGTGTGCTAAGCCGCATAATTGAGTTCGGTTCCTCTCACTTTGAGTCACGAGGCTGAATTGTTAAAGTAAATTCACCAACCAGGGACAAATTCTATCTCGTCATTTATAAATGAGGCTTTGAAATTATGAACGACGCAACCGATCGCCTTTCTGGATTCTTTGAAAGCAGTAGCCAACCTAACCAGCTCTGGAAATATCTCCAGTCTATGAGTCCCGAAACGGTTGCTCAACTGTCTAAGCCTGAGTCTATGGAAGTGGTTCAGGTCATGGAGCGCAATATCGTTGGCTTGTTGGGCGGCTTGCCTTCTGAGCATTTCGATGTCGCAGTCACCACAAATCGCGAGAACTTAGGGCGGCTATTGGTATCTGCAATGGTGAGTGGTTACTTCTTACGCAATGCCGAACAACGGATGGGCTTCGAAAAATCGATTCACTCAATGGGACAAGATTCCGTTAATGCAGAATAGTAATGCTATGGCAGTGTGTTACTGGGGATTAACCGCCTAAATTGCGTAAATCTCAACCCAAACTGCCAGACCCAAACTGCCAGACATTGACGGCTAGTCGTTATTTACAGGGACCAAGGGGCGTCCAGCCGAGCACTGAGGAGGAACATCTTGAACAATCGGGACTATACGCTAATCATAGATAAAAGCGGCAGTATGTCTACGCCCGACCAACGAGGAGGTAGGACTCGCTGGGCAGAGGTACAAGAATCCACCTTAGCGCTGGCTCGTAAGTGCGAACAATTTGATCCAGATGGTATTACCATCTATGTCTTTTCAGGTCGATTCAGACGTTATGATTTTGTCACTTCTCGTAAGGTTGAGAATATCTTCATCGAAAACGATCCAGGGGGTACAACAAACCTGGCGAGTGTTTTGTTGGATGCAGTAGAGTCATATTTTAAGAACAAAACTGCTGGCAAAACCAAGTCTGAGGGTGAAACGATCTTAGTGATTACAGATGGCGAACCAGACGATCGCCTGGCAGTTATGGAAGTGATAGTAAACGCTACCCGCAAGATGGAGCGAGATGAAGAACTAGCCATCTCTTTTATCCAAGTCGGTACTGACTCCCAAGCGGCCCGCTTTCTTAAAGTGCTGGACAATCAGCTTCAGGGCGTTGGAGCAAAGTTTGATATCTGCAACACCTTAACGATAGACGATACAGGGGATATGAGCTTATCTGAAGTTCTACTCAGGGCTATCCACAATTAAGATATATCGTCTTTATTAAAGCCCAAGTTGCATGGGGTACTTCTCCAACAGCAGCATCAACTCAATTTTGAAACTCAACGCTCATAATCTTAGGATTCCTGGTTTCTTTAAGAAACTAGGGATCTCGTGCTGTCAGTAGATTGATGACATCGCCTTTTACCAGGATGTTAGGCAATTGCTCTACAGCCTGCCCTATTTGGCTCAGGCAATTCTCCGTTCGTTCGCTTTGATATTACTTTTCTCATAAAACCTGAGAAAATTCTCATTTTCTGCGAATTAACGATAGGAGTGCTATCCCAGATGTTCTGCTTTGAGGCAGATTTCCCCAATCTCCATCTAGACTGAAATTGCTGGCAAGCTGTGGGGGCAGCATTTTGCGGACATTGTGCCGTTTTTCTACAAACTATGCAAACTTGACACAACTACCGCTATAATTTCGTAAAATAATTCTGAAAACTAATTTACAGAACTTAATATTAATTTGACTGAATCAACAGATATTACGTCATTATGCCCGTAGAAACTTTTCCCCAATCTCGATTGATCCAATTTTTGCGAGACGAGCTAGCTATTCCGACTACTGCGATCGCCCTGGCCCTGCGCCAACCTGAGCAGAGCAACAATCTACCCATGGTTCTGTGGCAATACGGGCTGATCACCCTAGAGCAGCTCGATCAAATCTTCGACTGGATGGAAACAGCGTGAGTAAGCTGGCTCAATCCAACCAGACAATTAAAACCAGACAATTAAAACCGTTTAGGTAAACCAGTTAGGTAAACCAGCATCAGCATACTAGCTGCGCCAAACTCCTGTTTGCATAGCGTGATCTCCGTACTCATTCGCTTTCAGTAAACCCTTTAGAATTAAGTAGCACAGAGAGATGTCTAGCTCTGAATCAGTGATCGATTGCTGTTTGGGCAATGGAGCTAGAAAATTTATATGCCTATAGAGATGACTACTCGCCAGAATCTGCCAGTAAAGAAGCTGCCAGTAAAACTGAAACAAAACTAAAAGACCTATCCTCCCTGTGGCAGGCTTAGAGTTTTAGCAAGACTTGAAGATTGTCTGAGTGCGATCGTAAGTCACCCCAATCCTCAGTCCAACTCCGCAATCGATCGACTGAATCAATATTTAGCAATAAAGTAACAAAAAGGAACGCTGAACAGAATGGCGATTAAAGATCAACCTCAGCCCCCCCGTTCTCGACAGATTGGCAACATTCTATTGCTGGTGTCAGGGCTGTTTTTATTGGCAAATGTTTTTCTACCCAACTTGCTAGGTTCATCCATTCCTAAAGTTCCCTATAGCCTGTTTATTGATCAGGTGCAGGACAAAGAAGTAGCGAGAGTTTCAGTAGGTCAAAACGAAATTCGCTATCAGCTTAAAGATGCTAATGAACAGCCAGGGCAAGTATTTTCTACAACACCAATTTTTGATCTAGAACTGCCCAAACGCCTAGAAGATAATGGCGTTGAGTTTGCTGCAACTCCTCCCCCCAAAAATGCTTGGTTTAGCAGTGTTCTAAGCTGGGTAATTCCCCCACTCATTTTTGTAGGGATTTGGCAATTCTTTTTGAATCGGGGGGGTGGCGGACCTCAAGGGGCACTTTCCATTGGCAAGAGTAAAGCCAAAGTCTATGTAGAAGGTGAATCTGGCAAAATAACTTTTGCCGATGTCGCTGGGGTTGAAGAAGCCAAAACCGAGCTGGTAGAAATTGTCGATTTTCTCAAGACTCCCGAACGCTTTATCCAGATTGGAGCACGAATTCCCAAGGGTGTGTTGCTGGTTGGGCCTCCAGGAACCGGCAAGACCCTTCTGGCAAAAGCCGTTGCAGGCGAAGCTGGAGTTCCATTCTTTAGTATCTCTGGTTCAGAATTTGTAGAGTTGTTTGTAGGGGTTGGCTCTTCACGAGTGCGTGACCTGTTCGAGCAAGCTAAGAAACAGGCCCCCTGCATTATCTTTATTGACGAGTTAGATGCCATTGGGCGATCGCGCTCTTCCAACGGCTTCTATGGGGGTAATGATGAGCGGGAGCAAACCCTCAATCAGTTGCTAACTGAAATGGATGGCTTCTCGGCTGCTGGTGCCACAGTGATTGTGCTGGCTGCTACCAACCGTCCTGAAGTACTCGATCCAGCACTGCTGCGTCCAGGTCGGTTTGATCGCCAGGTTTTAGTCGATCGCCCCGATCTGATGGGGCGGCAAGCCATTCTCAATATTCACGCCAACGGGGTCAAATTAGGACCTGATGTGAATTTGAAGGCGATCGCTACGCGCACACCTGGTTTTGCAGG
>JAAUOQ010000311.1 GCA_012034795.1 Leptolyngbyaceae cyanobacterium CRU_2_3 | reverse complement strand
CCAAAAAGGGAGAAGGGGCTGGGGGATGGAGGGTGGATCAGGATAGTGCATAGGTGGATCAGGATAGTGCATAGACTTATGCCGTGAAGTACTAGATAGCTTGAGTGGCAGGTTCCTTGTGTTCCGAAGCTGAGCTATGGGCGCTAAGCTGAATTAGCTCTACCTTGTAGCCATCTGGATCTTCAACAAACGCGATCACAGTTGAGCCGTGCTTCATGGGGCCTGGCTCACGGGTAACTTTACCGCCCTGACTTTTGATCGTTTCGCAGGCAGCATAGATGTCCTCTACGCCAAGGGCAATATGTCCGTAAGCATTGCCCAGATCATAGGAACTTTTACCCCAGTTGTAGGTTAATTCCAGAACCGTGTGATCTGCTTCATCGCCATACCCTACGAAAGCCAGCGTAAATTCGCCGCTCGGATAATCTTTACGGCGTAGAAGCTTCATGCCCAATACGTCACAGTAGAACTTCAGCGATTCATCCAAATTGCCTACACGCAGCATGGTATGAAGCATTCTCATGATCTGGGTTCTCCTAATTTTGGCTTTCCTATCATTTTGAAACATCTTCATGGGTTTAGGGGGTCATAGATTCAGTTGCTGGGAAAGGGGTCGATCGCCCTCTGCAAATCCCCCTAGACTCACATCTTGTAACTTTTTCATTAAGCAGACTGATCTTGAATTACGCCTACCATTGAACAGTTCGTCTTTTCCTGTGCTCACTGTGAACGGTTTCTTAAACTTAAACAAACCCGCCGGTCTGACTTCCCATGACTGCGTTGCGCGGGTGCGGCGGCTCCTCAAAATGAAGCGTGTCGGACATGGTGGTACGCTCGATCCCATGGCTACCGGGGTCTTGCCGATCGCTTTGGGCAAAGCCACTCGCCTCCTACAATATCTCCAGCATGACAAGGCCTATCGAGGCACAGTTCGTTTTGGCATGAGAACTACAACGGATGACGTGGCAGGCAAAATTCTTACCGAAACACCCGTACCTGAACTAACGCTGGCAAAAGTACAGCCCTATCTATCAAAATTTCAGGGACAGATTCAGCAAATTCCGCCCAGCTATAGTGCCATTCAGGTGGGGGGGCAAACGATTGTATGAGTTGGCGCGATCGGGTGAAGCCGTGGTTGCGCCAGTGCGATCGGTGACAGTCTATACCATTCAGGGGTTGGACTGGCGATCGGGCGATTTCCCAGAACTCGATTTGGCGATCGCCTGTGGATCGGGAACCTATATTCGGTCGATTGCACGGGATTTGGGTGATGCCGTTGACACTGGCGGTACGCTGGCAGCCCTGACCCGTACCCTCAGCAATGGGTTTGATTTGGCAGATAGCCTGACCTTAGAAGCATTGGAGGAGCAGATACAGGGCAATCAGTTTATGGCAATTGCTCCAGAAGTGGCTTTGCAGCATTGGCAGGCGATCGTCTTGCCTGCGGAAGTGGCAACGCGGTGGGGGCAGGGCAGAAAATTGCAGTTGAACAGATCCCTTTAGATATTGCCCTAGATATTCAGGAGTGCAGAGATCCAGCATTTTACCGAGTACACCATGAAGATGGACGGTTTTTGGGGATGGGAGAGGCGATCGCGGCTCAGCCCAGCGACTCTCAGCCCAGCGAAGCTCAGCCCAGTGAAGCTCAGCCAGCCGTTCTGTTAGTTCCCAAGTTGGTCTGGGATATCGATAATCTATAAACGTGGGAGCCTCTTACTTAACCTCATTCTTCGCTAAGCTCAAACTCATAGCCCAGACCAAATTTACTGACCTATACCTAACGCATCATGACTTCGGAGTTATCGCCTAAACCGCCTCAGCGTGTCAATCGTGGAATCGGTAGCTTATTCAGTGGCGCAACCTACCCCTTGCGGGCATTAGGGTTATTTTTGACTACCCCTAAGCTGCGAGGGTATGTGTTGATGCCGATTCTGATCAACTTAGTGGTGGGTGTCACCCTGTATGCAGGCTTGTTGTTTGCTGGTCTAGAAGCGATCGACTCAATTATTGCCAATGTACCGACCTGGACTGCCAGCGTGCCTCACTGGACAGTCCAACTTCCTGAATGGCAGTTCACAGCACCAGCCGGATTGCCAACCTTGCCCGACTGGAAAATGAGCCTACCCTCGATCCCGTTGCCCAACTGGCAGATTGCTCTACCGCACTGGATGACCAGCTTACCCAACTGGCAACCCAGCCTACCTAATTGGGTGTCTGTTTTGCCGAACTGGGTTGCCCTATTTTTCCTGTGGATTTTGCGAGTGGTGCTGACGATCGCCCTATTACTGTTCACAGGTTTTGTCTTTCTACAGTTTGGTGGACTGCTGGGTGCCCCCTGGTATGGCAAGCTTTCGGAAGAACTGGAACGAATGAAGACCGGCAAGGTTCAGGTCATTGAAGTGGGCATGGCACGGGATATTTCTAGAGCCATTTTATATGAACTGAAAAAGCTAGTGCTGACCATTACACTGGGGGTGCTGCTGCTGTTGCTCAACTTCTTTCCAGGAGTGGGAACAGCGATCGCCACAATCCTGGGGGTTGGTTGGGCTGCCACGATCGTCTGTATGGACTTTTTGGATGCCGCAGTCGAGCGTCGTCGTCCGGGCTTCCGCGAAAAGCTAGGCATTGTCTGGCGCAGCTTACCGGCCAGCGGTTCGTTTGGTTTAGTCTGTTTGGGATTGGTCAGTATTCCGCTGATTAATCTACTGGCAGTACCGGTCTGTGTGGCAGCAGGAACACTGTTTTTTGCGATCGAGTGTTGCCCTGGTATGAGCCGGGTGAGGGTTAAAAAATGCAACAGATCATTAGATTATTGTGTCTCAGCATCAGCGACGCAACAAAGCCGAGGAACACCCAAAGGTTTTGCAGCAGATGGTTCCCACCGCCACTTATGCAATTGTATTGGACTCACCCAATGCTGATCTTCCTGTCCCCGTGTAAAGCTGGCTGCGTCAAACTGGAGCCAGAGACGATTACGATAGATGAGGATTATAGTCCAAAAGAAAATAATCGATCGCCGTGGTACCTGTAGGTTGAAGCATTATTACGAGGAGAGATTTGGTGACTACCACCCTTACGACCACAAAATCAGAAGAAATCTTTGCTGCTGCTCAGAAGCTCATGCCTGGAGGCGTTAATTCTCCGGTACGGGCATTCAAATCTGTGGGCGGACAGCCGATTGTGTTTGATCGTGTCAAAGGTGCATACATTTGGGACGTAGATGGCAACCAGTACATTGACTATGTGGGCACCTGGGGCCCAGCCATCTGTGGACATGCTCATCCAGAGGTGCTGGCAGCTTTAAGGGACTCGCTAGACAAAGGCACCAGCTTTGGTGCGCCTTGTTATTTGGAAAACGTGCTGGCAGAATGGTGATCAATGCGGTGCCCAGCATTGAAATGGTGAGATTTGTCAACTCTGGAACCGAAGCCTGCATGGCAGTGTTGCGGCTGATGCGTGCCTTCACCGGTCGCGACAAAATCATTAAATTTGAAGGCTGCTATCACGGTCATGCCGACATGTTTTGGTGAAAGCTGGCTCAGGTGTAGCCACCTTGGGCTTACCCGACTCGCCTGGCGTTCCCAAAAGTACCACAGCCGACACGTTGACTGCTCCCTACAACGACTTAGAAACCGTCAAAGCCCTATTTGCTGAACATCCTGGACAAATTGCGGGGGTGATTCTAGAGCCAGTGGTGGGTAATGCTGGGTTTATTACCCCCGATGCTAGCTTCTTGGAAGGACTGCGGCTTTTGACCCAAGAGCATGGAGCATTGCTCGTGTTTGACGAAGTCATGACGGGCTTTCGCATTGCCTACGGCGGTGCCCAAGAAAAGTTTGGCATCACTCCCGACTTGACCACACTGGGCAAAATTATTGGGGGCGGCTTGCCCGTAGGTGCCTATGGCGGACGCCAAGAGATTATGTCGATGGTGGCTCCAGCCGGACCCATGTACCAAGCGGGGACGCTCTCCGGCAACCCCTTAGCCATGACGGCGGGGATTAAAACCCTGGAGCTGTTGCAGCGCCCTGGCACCTATGAACAACTCGATCGCATCACCAAAAAATTGGCAGATGGCATGTTGCAAGTTGCTCAAGACACCGGTCATGCAGGCTGCGGTGGACAAATTAGTGGCATGTTTGGCTTTTTCTTTACCGAAGGGCCCATTCATAACTTTGAAGATGCTAAAAAGTCTGATACTGCCAAGTTTGGCCGTTTCCACCGGGGCATGTTAGAGCACGGTGTCTATCTGGCTCCTTCGCAGTTTGAAGCAGGCTTTACCTCATTGGCGCATACCGATGAGGACATCGATCGCACCCTGGAAGCCGCACGATCTGTTCTGTCCAGTCTGTAGGGATACTGGCTCTAGATAGTTTTTTGAGGGTGCATCTTATTTCCATGAAAGTCCCTCTCCCCTTATGGATACACGGTAGCCCAAGTGGGGAGGGATTGAGGAGGAGGGCTTTAAACTTGGGATGCAGCTAGCCTATTGTCCAACCCAACTTATTGTTCTGTTTATTTTGTATGTTTATTTTGTATTTGTATAAGCTGCCATCGGCTCTTTAATAAACCGGACATACAGATGTTTGAAGGTGGATTTGATGACACGAGGCGCACCAAAGTCAATTGCCATCATCTGTTCAGGCAGTTCCCAGTCGGTGATTTGGAAATCGGCGGGGGATCGATGAGGAAAGTGAATGTCGCTTAGATCTGGACAGAGACCTAACCTTTGAGAGGCAGCGATCGTTGGCACTTGCGCCGGGTCAACCTGCAAAATTTCGACCATAGCGCGATCGAGAGCAAAAACATCTGCTGAAGCGCCCAAAATTCCCAGAGGACGAGGTTCACCATTGCTAGGGCCATTGCCTTCGTGCCCCACAATGCCGTCCAAAATGGTCAGATTAGGGGCGATCGTCCGAGCCGTTTCTACCAACATATCGCCAAAGCGATCGCGATCTTTACCTGCCTCCATATGCCACCAGGCTTTCATCTTACCTGGTACACAGCCAAACAGATTTTTTACGCCCAAAGTCAGGGTTAGCTGAACATGGGACTTCACCTTGGGTAAGTTAATCACCACATCAGCTTCCATCGCTTCTTTCGAGAGCAATAGGTGGTTAAACTCTTCGCCTGCCACCTGATAGCGCTGTCCCTGCATTTCTACAATTGGCACACCCAGTTCATCGAGGATTGGCTGGTAGCCATTTGCCAAAGCCACACCCCTAGCGCTACCAAAGGCAGGACTGTCTGCCAAAAACGGCTTACCGCCTGCTGCCAACACCAGTTGAGCGACGCAGTAAACCAGCGCAAAATTAGTAGTACATTCTTTGTCGGGCCGGGCACCCCGTCAGTAAGTTGGGCTTGAGCAAAAACGCGATCGCCTGCTTTACAAAATGCTTCCATTACCTCCAAGGGGTTCATGCCAATTTAGCTCAAGGGCATGTTTGATGACCAGT
>JAAUOQ010000310.1 GCA_012034795.1 Leptolyngbyaceae cyanobacterium CRU_2_3 | reverse complement strand
GGACGAGGGCTTTGCCCTCTCAAAAGTGTCTGGACACTTGAGTTTTAAACACTTGAGTTTTAAACAAATGTAAAATCTGTTGCTGTAATTAGATTGGGTTTCACGTTGGGCAGGAAGGCAAGGGGATCATTGCCAACTTTAATGGCAGTGCCGCCTTTGATTTTGACAATCTTGAGATTACGGAATGTCAAGCCTCCAGTTAGCCCCAGGACATCTTGACGGTCTTTAAAATCGGTGATGGTGTCTCGACCTGCTCCTCTATTCAGGACAAAGGTATCTCGCCCTGTATTACCAGTCAGGATGCTAACACCTTGTTCGCCATTCAAGAAATCGTTGCCGTCTTGCCCCACCAAAATATCATCGCCGGTGCCGCCCAAAAGCCGATCATTACCAAAGCTGCCGCTGAGTTGGTCGTTGCCGTCTTGTCCAAAGATCTGATCGTTGCCACTCCCGCCGTTAAGTTGATCGTTATCATCCCCACCGTCTAGTTCGTCATCCCCATCTTCACCAAATAGGCGATCGGTACCATCATTGCCAAATAAAACGTCGTTACCAGTTCCACCTAGCAATTCATCGTCGCCGTCATCGCCGTTGAGCGTATCGTCATCGTTGTCACCCCGCAACTGATCATCGCCATCATTGCCATTTAACTCATCGTTGCCATCTCCAGCAAATAGCTTGTCATTGCCATCGTCGCCCGACAAGATATCTTCGCCATCATCGCCGTAGAGGGTATCTCGACCATCGTTGCCCTCAAGACTATCATTACCATCACCGCCATACAGGGTGTCATTGTCATCTCCACCCCGCAGTGTGTCGTCGTCATCGTCTCCATAGAGCTTGTCATTACCGCCAAGTCCTCGGATCAAATCATCCCCGTCCCGACCTCTGATGGTGTCAGATCTACTCGTTCCGATTAAAGAATCTGAACGATCGGTGCCTCTTCCCGTGGTGGGGGGATTTAACAAATCATCGAAAAAGTCCCGCGTCCGCATTGCCATTGTGCTCCTCAGCCAAGATTTATTCAGTACTTCTCAGACTAATTTTTATTCAGACTGTTTTCAGACTGTTTATCAATACTGCTTAAGCAGATCACAGCCTAGACGATCGCAAAGGCAAGCAGGTTCCCCAAATATTTCACGCTTGATGTTTTCACACCTGATGCTTTCACGCTTGATGCTTTCACGCTTGATGCTTTCACGCTTGATGCTTTCACACCTGATGCAAAAGGTCTACTCATCAACTGACGTGATTTCTCCTCGCACGAGAATGACAGTTCGATCGTTAGTCCGAGCGATCGCCTCTGGAATATTGCCCTTGACAATCTGAGTCAGCAGTCCTTCACGACTCGCCCCCAGAATAATCACATCGCACCTTTCCTTCCAGGCCAGTTTTAGAACGGCTTCGGGGATAGATCTACCCCAAACGGATTGGGATTTGACGGTGTGGCTGATCCAACTGGTCAATTGCTGTGCCCTTTGGCGTAGCAGTTGTGTCTCTTGCCCAACCGGTTCTTGCTCAAATACCTGACAGATGCAAACCTGCGGTGAGTTTCCCAAGGTCAACAATGGAGGCAGCAGGCGCATAGCCGCTTCGGCATTTGGGCCACCTGCAATGGGCAACAGCCAATGGTTAAAGGTGGGCCGGTCTTGGAATTTAACCAAAACGACTTCGCAAGCTGCCTGGCGAATAATTGTATCGACAACGCTGCCAAAAATTCGTTCAGGGGTTGTCGTTTTGCCATCCCATCCCATTAATATGCGGTTGATATGGCGATCGTGAATTGTTTCTAGCATTGCTTGGGCAGGATCATGGGCAACGCAGATCTGGGTGTGAATCGAAATCTTGCGCTGCCGCCCCACCTGTTCCGCCTGTCGCAACAGACGGCGACCCTGAGTACTCCGAATTAAGGTTTCTGCGGGAGATTGACCGCGAGGAATCGTAATCACATGCAAGCACTCTAGTTCATATTGATGCTCACAGGCGATCGCAACCGCCAGCCGCAAGAGGACGGGAGCCGTTTTGGGATTACTGAGCGGCACCAATAACCGCCCTTTGCCTGTAGCAGGCGATCGGGTTTGATACACCACATAAGAGCGTTGAGGCTTGGGCCCAAGCTGCTGAGCTGCACCACTCACCTGGGCAGCTTGGGCCCGGATGATGTCTGCCCGCGTAATGATGCCGACTAGTTTTTGCCCTTCTGTAACAGGCAAGCGGCTGACTTTGTAGCGATTCAGCAGATATAGAACTTGAGGTAATGGGTCAGTGGGATATACGGTAACAGGCTTGGGAGTCATGATATCTGCCAAGCTGACTTCCTGAGCAGCCACTGGACGACGGGCAGGGTCTGCCAAATCCGTTTGGGTGACAATGCCCACCAGTTTACCCTCATCGACTACGGGAAACCCACGATGGTGCGATCGCGCGAAAGCTTGCATCGCTTCATTTAGGGGCATTGTGCTAGAAAGGGTTTCCACCCGCCGCTGCATTAGATCAGCAGCCGTTAATTCTGCCCAAGACTCACTAGTAACATCCCGATCTAAGAAGATGCCATTCCAAGCCAGCAATCGAGTGTAGATAGAACCGCTGGCAATGCGATCGCTAATCAGGTAAGCCACAACCGAACCAACCATCAACGGTAGTACCAGATTAAAGTCAGTCGTGATTTCAAAAACAATCACGATAGCCGTGATTGGACCTCGCGTCAGAGCACTAAAAAAGGCTCCCATGCCTGCCAGTGCATAGGTGGTTGTAGGGCTGATGCCCGCTGGAACTCCCAGGGGCAATCCCACATACAATTCCATTGTCTGAGCAAAGAATCCAACCAAATGTCCTAGGGCTGCCCCCAAAATCAGCGATGGGGCAAACAACCCACCGGGTGTTCCAGCACCATAGGCAATCAATGTCAAAGCAAATTTGACGACAAACGCCAACAGGGTAATCTGCCAAGCTGTTTCGCCCATGCTGAGGGATTGCTGTAGTTCTTCGCTATCCCGAAAGATGCGGGTAAACACGCGATAATTAGACCCGACGCCAAACCTGCCAAGCCAATTTTGAGCGGTAAGCTCAGCCTAACTCCGTTACGATAAAAGGCTAGGCTAGTGAACAGACCCTTACTCAGCAGTGCTCCCAATAAGCCAGCGAGCAGTCCTAAAATCAGGAAAAAAGGGACATCCTGTAGCGAAAAGTTGGTGGGATTAGTCGTGGGATTAAGGCTGAGGCTCAGCCCCTGCCCCCCTAACAACCGAGAAACAACTGCCCCGATGAAAGAAGCCAGAATGGCGGTTCCTAGGGTCAATTCTGAAAAGTCTTGTAAAAATTCTTCTACGACAAATAAAACACCTGCGATCGGCGCGTTAAATCCCGCCGCCAGACCTGCCGCCGCTCCTGCCGCAATCAATTGGCGACGGCATTCTGGCGAAGTGGGAATCCAATGACTCAATTGCGCCGCTAGAGCCGCTCCGATTTGTACCGTTGGCCCTTGTCGTCCCAAATTTAAGCCTGAGCCAAGGGCAATGATGACACTGGTCATTTTGACCAACGCAACCCGCAGGTTGAGCGGAATTGCTACATTTGCCAAGACGGCTTTGACCTGGGGAATGCCACTGCCTGATGCTTCTGGCGCAAACCGTTCAGTTAGCCAGCCAGCCAATCCTCCTCCTACCAGACCCATGACTGGCAGCATCAGCCAAGCCGGATAGTAAAAAGACATTTGTACCCGCCAGGCTCCCAGCCAGCCAATGCCTTGCTTTAACAGCACTGCTGACAGCCCAGACACTAGCCCAATGACACAGGCTTCAAAGATGGCAAGATTTTTTGTCTCAATTCGTAGATGTCGCAGTTGATCTGGGAGAGCGATACGCACCATGCTTGCAGGGGAAAGGTTCTCTATCTTGACTAGGAGCCTATCCAAAACTCATTTTGCGAGGTAGGCAAGTCCTACCCAACAAAGACGTGCCCAATGTGAAGTATTAAATGTGATGTATCAAACATGATGTATTGCATGCAACTTATTAAGTGTAATTGAGGCTTTGGGTTAGGTTGTGAAAGTAACTCTAAACTCTACATTCGCTAAGTATAAGTAGTTTTATGAATTAGTTCAGCCTCAAAAAGTTTCGCCATTTTGCTAGCGGCAACGGGTGGAGAGAATAAGTAACCCTGAATTTGCTCACAGCCGATTATCCGCAATTGGGCGAGTTGTTCTGCTGTCTCAACTCCTTCTGCTACTACATCCATGCCTAACTTGTGTGCTAACACTGTAATCGTCTCGATGATTTCGGAGTTTTCACCATTGGTACCCAAATGGCTAATGAAGGAGCGATCGATTTTTAAAGTATTAATCGGGAAACGGTGTAAGTAGCTCAGGGAAGAATATCCGGTGCCAAAATCGTCCAGTCCAAGCTGAATGCCGTTGTTGCGGAGGCGTCGTAGCTTAAAGCGAGTTGCTTCAGTATTGGTCATGAATAGGCTTTCGGTAATTTCTAGCTTCAGGTTGTGCGGCTGTAATCCTGTTTCGTTGAGGATGCGATCGATCTGCTCTAGCAAATCAGGCTGGAGAAACTGCTTACTCGAAAGATTAACGCTGACCATCATAGATTGACAGCAGTCATACTGCTGCTGCCAACTCCGCATTTGTTGGCAGGCTTGTCGTAAGACCCACCAGCCCAGCTTGATGATTAAGCCCTTTTCTTCTGCCATCGGAATAAACTGAGTTGGAGGCACCATACCCAAGGTCGGATGATGCCAGCGCAGCAAGGCTTCAAAGCCATTAATCTGCTGCATGTTGATATCGACAATCGGTTGATAGTAAACCTCCAGTTCGTGTCGTTCGATCGCCCGCCTCAAATCGGTTTCCATTTGCAAGCGTTTCACGGCCTCTGTATGCATCTCAGCATCAAACACTGCATAAGTCGCTTTGCCATTCCCTTTAGCTTGATACAAGGCCAGATCGGCATTGCGTAAAACAGCATCTGGCTCTTCACCACCACTACCGCTTAGTACAATACCCACACTAGTGCTGATGAAAACTTCGTTACCTTCTAATTTAAAAGGACGTTGCAACTCATGCAGGATGCGTTCTGCAACATGGGTAGCATCGCTGACTTGAGTGACCGCACTCAACAAGATCACGAACTCGTCGCCACCAAAGCGAGCCACCGTATCTTCTCTACCAATACAAGTAATCAGCCTTTGGGTCACGGCAATCAACAGTTGATCTCCGACCAAGTGGCCCAAACTATCGTTGACCAATTTAAAGTAATCTAAATCCAGAAACAGTACGGCAAATTGCTTGAGAGCGTCTTCCGCAAAGCAACCTCTGCCCGAAGAAATTACTGCTAAGGGAGTGCGTTGAGCGATCGCTACTTCCAGTTTCTCCTTAAATGCGGTTTGATTGAGCAAGCCCGTCAGGGCATCGTAATAGGCATTATGTTTGAGCTTAGTGAACGAGGCTTGCAGAGAGCCTGCCATATC
>JAAUOQ010000309.1 GCA_012034795.1 Leptolyngbyaceae cyanobacterium CRU_2_3 | reverse complement strand
CACACGCTCTCGGAGTTCCTCGCCGGCGAGGTACCGCGCCTCGCCGACGTCCTCTCGCCCACCTCCGTCCCGAACCTGCGCATCGTGAGCGGCAGCAACGCGCTCCTCGGCATGCGCGGCCGATGGCAGGAGAACCATCAACAGTACGATGATGGCGGCGCCCACCATCACTGTCCCTCCCGAGCCCCGGCACCTATGGAGCGCCACGCGCTATCGACAAAGGCCGGAGCCAAGGATTCGAAACGCCTCCAGGCAATGTCACTGCACCGGCACGCCGACAAGGCGAATATTGCCCTTGCCGTCGTCCACCGCCACCGCCTTGAGCCGATTTTGACTTTGCTCATAGTAAGCCAACCCAAAGAACCCCAAAGCTCCTGGGTCTTTGGCAACGCCTTCCACAAGAACAGTGTCATTTTCACTGCCTGTATAGTCGCTACGGGTGTCGGTTCCGCCTGTAATCACCTCAGCGAAATAATCGTAGGTTCCAGAATCGGTGCCTGCCCCATAGAGCGTCAGGGGCTGATTGGGGAAGGAGGAACGAACCTGCATCCAAGTTTTAATCTTGCCTTGAGCCGCAGGTTCCCAGATGGTTTTCAGTTCTTCTACAGTCAGGTCTGTTGCCCAGTCGTTTTGAGGATTGACCACAATTGTCAAGGCATCAAAGGCGATCGGCAGTTCAACATAACGAATACCTGACTGCCGACAAGCGGCAATTTCCTCAGTGGAGATAGGGCGGGACGCATTGCTAATGTCTGTTTCTCCAGCACAGAACTTTCTAAATCCACCCGTTGTTCCAGACTCAACCACGGACATCTCTACACTAGGTCGATCTTTCCGAAACTCTGCGGCAACCGCATCACTGATTGGACGAACCGTGCTGGAGCCATCAATTTTAATTGAAGCAACTGTTGTGCTAGAGACTGGGCTGCTATTCTCTGGAACTGTTGAAGTGCTTGAGGTTGAATTGGGTGTAGTACAGGATGACAAGCCCATGACAACACCAACCATTAGAAAATGGGCAGGGAAATGGGGGCTCTTAATCTTGCTGGTATCGAAAAAGCCATAAATCTCATGATGGTGAAGGGTAGGGATTCTCAGCTAAAAAAGCTTCATACGTATCTAACAATCTTATGTATCCAAAAAATTCACATCTAAGAATACTGATACATCAATTAAAGTTGTTTGGTCAAGTAGCAGCCAACACATGCCCAACAATAATCTTGAAGCGATTGATACAAAATTTGATACAAAACTTGATCGATCGACGAATCGTTAGATCAACGATTCGTCGCAAGGACGGGCAGGTAAGATCGGACTAAAGCGACGAAACTCTGCTAAGTATTGCTCCAGCACTACAAACTGGGGTAGATCAATGCTGTAGTACATCCAGCGTCCTTGCTGACGGGAGCGCAGTAATTCTGCTTCTTTGAGAACCTTAAGATGGAACGACAGCTTAGACTGTGAGATGCCTAGCGCTTCAGACAAATCGCAGACACAAAGTTCCTGATATCGCAATAACTCCAAAACCTGTAACCTCAGTGGTTCGGAAAGGGCGTGAAAACCAGCAGAAATTAAAGGAGATAACGTTGTTGATTTTGGCATCAAATTTTCTTTGATTAATTTTTGTTGAAACGTTCTTCCGATTTTAGAGCTAGATCCATAATGCTGTCATTAACAATGCTGTCATTAACAATGCTGTCATTAACAATGCCGCCTTGAATTTGGGGTGATTGAGAAGATATTTGTTTCTTCTGCTTGCTGATGTTTGCTAACGACCCAAGTTAGGGAATCCGTATAATTGGGCAAGTTTGGCAGAAAACTTGGTGAAGGTGAGTTGTATTGAACGCAAATTGGTTCAGATATTTGCTAATATCTTGATCTCAAGGGTGACTAGCGCAACGGTAGCGCATCGGACTCTTAATCCGCTGGTTCTGGGTTCGAATCCCAGGTCACCCATAACGAAGAGGCTAATGAATTGTAAATTTGCTTACAAATTTAGCTTTCATTGATAATCATTGTTGTATTTCCTATTCAGGACTCCAGAAATTAGCTGGAGGCTTTGCTGCACCCCTAATAGAGGGATGGACTGATCTTTATAAAGACTGATCCCCGGCGTAAACAAAGATTGAAAATCTTTATGAAATGTTGCGGATGCTTGATCTGGCTGTTAAGGTATGCGTGTAAGCAGCTAAGTCAATCCTTTTAGTGAGGAGGAAGGCTCCAATGAAGTTTTCCCAGATCTGCCCCAAGATCTATAAAGTCCTACTGACAGGCATTGTTTTGATTGTTGTCCCAGGCTCATGATCTATCTGTTCTTCCCAAAGTGTTGCCCCATCAGCTAGAGCCATAGTCTGTACAAACTATTTCCAGAGACTGTTTCATCTGTTTATTTCGCTTGTCTTGCGCTCCTGTAAGTCACGTCAGTGCTTATGACTAATAGTCAGGACTGAGGGGTCCTGAGTATATAGGCATGAACACATCAGTCATGAACAAAGTAGTCATGAATAAAGTAGCTCACAGTTCGTACAAGACATACTTCGTTCTGCTGCATCCCGGAAGCTGTGTCCCGGTTTGTCTAATCTGCCATATGTCAAAGGCATTGATCAGCATAAGCAAAGTGCAGTAAGAACCGAATTTAGGAGGTTTTGATCATGAATATTGCAGGAAAAACGGCTCTGATTACCGGAGCCTCACGCGGAATTGGCAGAGCGATCGCTCTAGAACTTGCCAAGCAAGGAGCCAAACGATTGCTATTGGTGGCGCGAAACCAGCATCAACTGCTAGAGGTAGCGGCCGAGGTAGAGGCGCTAGGCGTTGCGTCTGTCGTACTACCGCTAGATTTGACGCAGGTTGTAGAGGTGAACGTCGCGATCGCTCAAGCCTGGCGCAATTACGGACCCATTCACCTATTGATTAACTGTGCAGGCGTAGCCCACCAAGCACCATTTTACAAACCCGGTTGCCCGATGTTCAAGAAGAAATCGCCGTCAATTTGGTGGGAATGTATACGATTACGCGCTTTGTGGCGCGTCGGATGGTGGCCAAAGGCGAAGGTAAAATTATCAATGTGTCCAGCCTCATGGGAAAATTAGCGGCTCCCACAATGGCGACTTATTCTGCCACCAAGTTTGCTATTTTGGGCTTTACTCAGGCCTTGCGGGGCGAACTAGCCGCACATAATGTGCAGGTAATGGCGCTGCTGCCGTCACTCACTGATACTGATATGGTGCGTGAGTTTCAATTGTTCCGCTGGGTTGTACCCATGTCTCCAGAACGAGTGGCGCGATCGCTGGTGGCAGGTCTAAAACGAGAATCACCAGAGATTTTAGTGGGATGGCAAAGCCATCTGGCAGTCTGGTGCGATCGGCTAATGCCGAGACTCATGGAGAAAATTTTGCAGAATGCGGCTCCGTTGTTTCCCAATCGCTCTAAATTCAATCTAAGACTGAAGCGGGTTGGTGTTCATTGACGAGCGGTTGAGTGTGTTTCAAATTGGCCGATCGATTTCTACCCAACGAGAGAGAGGAGAAATCGATCTGTCTGTAACCATTGAAACATTAAGTCTTGATGCATCTCAACTCCAGGCTTGTATGATGCAAAGGAAAATAATCTCGCTTCGTTTTGTGTTAGGAGGTTTGCTATGATTCCTGCCCACTGGCGTAAAATACTTGTCCCGGTCTTACTCAGTTTAATTTTATTCGTTTCTGCCTGTAGCACTACTAAGCCGCCTTCTCAGTTTGAACAAACTCAGCAAGAGACTTCCAGACGCAATGCACCCGCCGCAGTGGCTAAAGGAGCGACATCAGGAAGTACGTTTAATCAGTTTTTCCCAGACTCAGGCAGTGGTTACGAAGTCGTTCCAGCCCAAGAGAAGAACGGCTTTGCAGAATATAAAGTCAATAAAGCAGGTCAGAATGTAGCAGTTCTGTCCATCAGCGACACGGTTGGCAACCCGGCAGCCGCTACCAAATTTCAAAACAGCACAACAAAGGTCGGCGGCTACCCCAGCGTTGAACAAGGGTCAAATATTACGGCTGTTTTGGTCAATAATCGCTATCAAGTCAAAGTGCAATCTCGTGATGCTTCTTTCACCCCAGAAGACAGAGAAGCTTGGCTACAAAAGTTTAACTTGCGGGGTTTAGCCAAATTGCCTACTGCAACTTCAAGCCTACCGAGAATTCAAAGTCCCAAGGTTGCCCCAACCTTACCTGGAAAACTTCAGCCTGCAACCAATCCCACTTAGTACAACAAGTTCCAAGTTTGGCTACTGGGGTGCGGGCATCTTGCCCGCACCCCGTATCAAGGGTATCCATATCGACGCCTATAGACTACGAGTGGTCTGTCAGAAAAACTCAAGAGAGGTTGATCGGTCGATGAGTGGATGGAGACGACCATTGCTATGGGTCGCTTGATTGATGAGTCCATCTACGCATCCGTATCCTCATCCTGCAACCGTCAAATTTAGATTGGCAGTACATCGGCAGTACAAGGAGCAAACTATGAGCAGTAAAGCAATTTATGATTACGTCGATCACCTGTCTACAGGTGGACTAACCGTGATGGCGCTGAAGTCCCTAGATTGGGTGATCCCAGGGCAGTGGCACAACATAGTCGGTTTTCAGAACACCATTCGGGCCGTGACAGGTGAAACCGATGAAAGCATGATCCAGCAAATTGGCGATCGCGCTGTGACGCTATTTAATGACAAACGAGAAGGCTATCAGCGGGCCCTGTGGCTTTACCAGACCGTAGATTCTGCCTCTGGGGCTTTGGGTGCAGCGGCACTGGCTAATAAGGTAGGACAAGACGTAGGATTTTTAGGAATCTTGAAAAATCTTACTCCTAAACCTGAGAAAGCTCAAAGTATTGATCTCTGCGTCAAATTGGTCGTGGAACTTGTCGCTTTTTGCCAAATTAATGGCATCCCAGGGGACAGCATTGGTGATTTTCTGTCGGCTTTGAAAGACTATGGAGGCGAATCCTTGATGCGGATGGCAGCCCTCGTTTGCTTTGATGGATTAATTCCTTTGGGCCCTGATTTTGCTAGCAAAGGGCTTTCAGGCAATTTAAGGGCATGGTCTTCTTCCGATTTAGAACACAATCAAACCTTCAAAGGAGTGCGTGAGCTAATTCCGGGCGGCAATGCTGCGGGCCAGTTGGGTTTTATTACGGAAAGCTTTGAGTCTACGAAAGGTTGGATGGAGAATTTTGTCTCTTCCAAAAGGCTGACCCCTGACAATGTAGTCGATAATCTATCCAAGTTTGTGGATATTTCCAAAGACAAACTGGATTATTTGGGCGCGTTCTTAGATATGTATGTCAAGTACTACGAACATACAGGAATCCAAACTTTGGCACATCGTTTGATTGAACGAGCGGTTGCGGAGATTTAGCAGATTTTCCAAGGCTCTATAGCGTTCTAAATGATTGATGAGAAGGAGATGGGGGAAGCGTTTTCCCCTCCATCTCCTTTTTAGTT